>CALELH010000251.1 GCA_937902595.1 uncultured Myxococcales bacterium | reverse complement strand
GACCATCCCTCAGCTCGAGCAGCCAAGTCGGCGTCGACGGAGAGGGCGCGGGTGTCGATGTCGATGGTGATCAGATCACCCTCCTCGATAAGGGCGATGGGGCCCCCAACCGCCGACTCCGGCGCGACGTGACCGACCATCATTCCGTGGGTCGCTCCGCTGAACCTGCCGTCGGTGATCAGGGCGACGTCGTCGGCCATCCCTTGGCCAACCACAGCAGCTGTCACGGCGAGCATCTCCCGCATTCCGGGACCTCCAACCGGTCCCTCATTTCGGATGACGACGACATCGCCGCGCTTGATGAGACCTGTTTGAAGTGCGGCGAAGGCGGCGTCCTCGCCATCGAAGACGCGGGCTGGACCGACGTGTCGTCTTCGTACATCGCCAGACATCTTCACGACCGCCCCTTCGGGGGCCAGATTACCTCTCAATATGGCTAATCCGCCCTGGGGCTTGAGCGGGTGTGATGTGGAGCGGACTACCCGTTGGTCAGGGGTCGCTTGAGCTGCTGCGACCTCTTGTCCGAGTCGGCGGCCAGTCACCGTCGGTATGTCGTGGATTAGGTCCGCTTCGAGAAGCCGCTGCGCCAAGAGGGCCACCCCGCCAGCGGCCGTCAACTCGGGGGCTGTGAAGCGACCACCGGGCTTTAAGTCGGCCAGAACTGGGGTCCGCTTTGACACTAAGTCGAAGTCATCCAAGCTCAAGTCGACACCGGATTCTCGAGCGATGGCGAGGAGATGAAGCACCGCGTTTGTAGAGCCCGCCGTTGTGGCGACCATGGCGATGGCGTTCTCAAGAGACTCTCTCGTGAGCAGGGAGTCGGGTCGTCGATCCGCCTTCAGCGCGTCCATAACGAGCTCACCGGTGGCGAAGGCGACGTCGACCTTTCGGGGATCCGTCGCGGGGACATCGTTGAACCCAACTGGAGAGAGGCCCATCGCGGTGAGGGTCGAGGCCATCGTGTTGGCGGTGAATTGTCCACCACACGCTCCTGCTCCCGGGCAAGCGTTGTCCGCTAACTCGTCGAGTTCAGCCGTGCTCATGTGACCACGAGCGTGGGCTCCGACCGCTTCGAAGACGTCCTGCACTGTGACCGGTTGACCCCGATGCATCCCCGGCATGATCGAGCCTCCGTATAGGACCACTGACGGGAGATTCAGCCTCGCGACAGCCATGACCATTCCGGGGATGGTCTTGTCGCATCCGCATAGGGCGACGACCGCCTTCATGTCGTGTGCGAAGGCCGCCAGCTCCGCTGAATCGGCGATCACCTCCCGTGAGACGAGGGATGCCCGCATCCCGTCGGTGCCCATACACACCCCGTCAGAGACGGCGATGGTGTTAAATTCGATGGGCGTTCCGCCGGCTGCTCGAACCCCAGCCTTGACGTGCTCTGCCAGATCACGCAGGTGCATATTGCAGGGCGTTACATCGGTCCAGGAGTTCAAAATGCCGACGAACGGCCGGTTCAGATCCGTATCTGTCAGCCCCGTAGCTTTGAGCATCGCTCTCGCTGGTGCGCGCTGTGGATCGCTATAATTTCCACTCATGACCATCCTCCGATCGACCCATGGAACACCATGGGATTGGGGACGGCTCTGTGTCTCGCTGGGATGGGGGGATGCGTGCTGCGGCCCCTAATCCCTGTTCGCGGGATGAGGAGCCGTCGATTTCTCATCGTGCCTAGAAGGCCGGCTCACACCCCGCGTGGGTAATCGCAATAATGGAAATAATGCGAATGATGTTGGCCGGTGCCTGAGGGGACACACCATCAGCAGCCTGCACGTGTACAGCGAGTGCGTCGGTGCGCTGCTGATTGTGACTGAAGCTCGTGAACATGTGTCCTCCGTTGACGCCAATAGTCCTACTGATCCCAGATGGGAGGGTCAAACAAATACCCATTAGAAAGATTTCATATAGTCGTTCTGATTATCTGAACGCTTTCTGTAAACAATTGGTATAAATATGAATAACTGGGGCTGTGTCGAGCGTTTCTTGCACAAAAAAACTCGATCTTGGTGCGCTGTGAACCTCTGCCGTCCTCTGGATATCAGGCGAGGACAGCCCATTGAGGACCACGAGTGGAGCTGTTCCTCTGTATTGGAGGGGGTGGTCACATGGATCGCCCACAGAGACCGAATCCGATATCCACCTCACCCCCTCCCTTGCTCGAGCCACTGACTTGTCCTTATGATCCCGTCAATAGACGGGGGCTCCTTTATGAAGACCATCACCACGCTCTGGCCAATCCTCTTTATTACTTTGGCCTGCGCCGATGTCGCGGATGAGGTGATTCGATTCAATATGGACGCGGGCGGCGTCCCTGGCGCTGGTGGCGCCGGGTCGAACAGTGGCGGGACTGGCGGCGGCGGTCCGTGCACGGCGGGCGCGGTCAGATGCGCTGATGGGTATGAGGAGGTGTGCGGCGGGAGCGGCCTCTGGATCACGACTAATGATCGAGGAGAGTGCACCGTGGATCCCTGTGTGGAGGCTCGGCGCCGGCGTTCGTACATCGGGTGCGAATACTGGCCGGTAGATCTCGACAACGCCATCGAGGTGCACCGAGAAGCGCCGGTTAACGGGCGCTGTGCCCAGGAGCAGTATCAAGTCCGCGACGACATCGAGGTCTGCATCTCGGGCGACGACTTGCTGGGCCTCTGTGATCCAGGGCGGATGTGTCCTGAGGGCTTCCAATGTCGCCGCACCTCCGCATGTATTCTAGACGCTCAAGGATCGCCCTTCGCCATCGTGGTCTCGAATCCATCGGACACCGAGAACGTGATGGTGACCCTGCAAGACCAGGCGGGTCAGAGTCACACGCAGTCCTTGTCTCCCAATGAGCTGGTGAAGCTCTTCCCTGGTGCTCTCGGCTTCGCAGACTCTTCTGTCGATCGTAGCAGCCAGGGACCGAGGGCGTACCGCCTCACGTCTACGGCGCCCATCGTCGCCTACCAATTCAACCCACTCGATAATGTTGGCGTCTTCTCCAACGATGGCTCTCTGCTCATCCCCGACCACGCATTGGACACCATCTACTACGCGCTCACCCTGCCTACCCTCAATCGGAGGACGGGCAATCCTGCTCAGGCCGGCAAGAACTCCTATAATGGATATATGACCATCGTAGGGACGGCTGCCGGCTCTACATCCGTTCGGGTGACCTTGACCGCCGCGGTAGAGGCTGGTCCCAACGTAGGTCGATTAGGTACGGATCGAACTCATGATTTCACGTTGAATCAAGGTGATGTGCTCAATCTTGAAGCAGAAGGAGATGGAGATCTGACGGGGAGCCGAGTCGAGGCGATCGACGGCGCTACTAAGTTCGCGATGTTCGTCGGGCACGAGGCGACGGTTCTCACGGACGGCGCAGGTGGGCAGCGACTCTGTTGCGCAGACCACGTCGAGGAGCAGCTCTTCCCTGCGTCCACCTGGGGGACACGCTTCGCTATCGCGCGCACGGAGCCACGTACGGATCAAAACCGTCGTGGCACAGCGCCGGACATGCTGAGGATTCTCGCTCAGAAGCCGAACACGCGCGTCGAGTTTGACCCACCCGTATCAGGATCATGCGATACCCTCGATGTGGGCCAATTCTGCGAGGTCTTCATCAGTCAAGACACAACGATCACCGCTACACTCCCGGTGCTCGTTGGCCACTTTCTCCTGTCTACGGATGGGCGACAGGGCGACCCTGCGCTCGCGTTTGCGCCACCGAGAGAGCAGTTCCGCGACGCGTACACGTTCTTGGTGCCCGATGAGTATGACAATCAATACATCTCCGTCGCCGCCGGTCAGTTCGACACGGTCTTACTCGATGGCCGGGACATCAGCGGTGGGCTCTCGCCCATCGCCGGCAATTGGTCCGGCGGGCGCATAGAGGTGCAGCCAGGTCAGCACGTGCTCACCTGTCCACAGGGGTGTGGTCTACTGGTGTATGGGTATTCCAACGCTGTGTCTTATCTGTTCGCGGGCGGGTTGGATCTCGAGGCCATCACAGTCCCCTAGTGGGCGCCTACTCTGCTTGGGGGGAGACCGCCCGCACGTCCTCACGAAGTCGGAGCAATTGATCCATCTCGGGGCCTCGGTTTGTAGGGCTCGCGTCGTCGGGTGAGAGGGAGACCAAGTGGTTGAGGAGCACAGCCGCGCTCAGCCAACTCCCCGGAAAGGCGGGGTGTGATCCATCACCGCTGTAGAGAGCGCGGAAGTCTCCTTCGGGGTCTCTCATCCAGGTCTGTTGCCAGGCGCGCCCAACCGGGATGACGTGCACCGTCCTGTCGGAGGTTGACGCTGCGTTGGCCGCCGCCTCGTATCCGGCCGCGAGTCGACTTTGCATCGTCAGGTAATCAGGATAAAGCTGGGGGTTTCGATTGTCTCCATCACGACGACCCCAGGTCATCATGAGGGCTGTCTGGGCGCCGATGGCCGCGACGCGTGCGTCGAGGTCAGCCACCGCCTGTCTCGAGGCCAGGAGCTCGGCGTTGCCCTCGGGAAAGCCAGGGATCTGGCTCTGCTCTTGGAGGATGACGGCGTCCCACTGAGGGCGATCGGCGTTGTTGGGGTCAAGCCACTGGCCAAGGCGCTGCCCAGCAGCGGCGTCGGATTCATGTTGATTGAGTCGCTTGCCTCCTGCAGTGACGCGCTCACAGCGCACCGATGCCCAGCGCTCGGTCTGCCGGGCCAGGTCACAGACGATGTTCTGCAGATTATTTGAGTTTACGTAGCTGTTGCCTACGAAGAGGAGGGCCAACTCCTCACCAGCGTCTTCGATGATCTCTCGAGGCATGACCAGAGAGGCCGCGTCGACAGTCGCCGCGTCTGGGCCCGTGATTCGAGCATCCGGTGGGAGCGAGCCGGCGTCGACGGCGGGAGGAGATGAATCCTGAGCCGATCGGCTTGAGTCCCTGAGGGATGTGTCCGTTGTGTTGCTCACATCTATCGATGCCGCGGCGTCTAGTACGCTCGAGCCGTCCACTTGACCTCCGTCGTATGACGGGCTGACGTCGAGGCCCGCGTCAGTAGCGCTGTTTGAGTCACCACCATCGCATCCGATACAGACGCTGAAGATCAGGCATGCACCGACGAGCGTTCGAGATATCATAGGGACCTCCTGTTTAGGGGGAGGCTATCACTGTTCGACCACGATGTCTGACCTCGATAATCGAGATCTCGCTGAAACAGAAATGAGATGATGAGACTTCAGCACGCTCAGTTTATCATTGTCTCGCACCTTTACCCTGGCCTTGGAGCATCCCGTGGGTAACCTCATGTCCATCGCAGGTCGAACGCTCAACCTAGAGCGGATACCGCTTCGTGAGAGAGAGCCCTTGCGAGCATGGGACGCCGCTGATGAGTACGTCCTCAAGCACGTGGTCTCCGAGGCGCTCGATTTAGATGCGGTCCTGATCCTCAATGACGCTTTTGGGGCCCTGTCCTTAGCGCTGGCTGATGGTGGGCCCATACTGGTGACGGACTCTCACTTGGCGCGCTTAGCCCTCGCTCACAACGCGGAGATAAACGCGCTGAACATAGACTCTGTACGCGTCTTCGACCCCTTGGAGCCGTGGGAGATGACCCCTCGGCTCGTGGTTATGAAGCTTCCCAAGAGCAACGCGCTGCTGCGGCATCAGCTGCACCTGCTCCGCGACCGCCTAACGGCCGACGTACCCATCATCGCCGCTGGGATGGTCAAACACATCCACACGTCGACCTTAAAGATCTTCGAGTCTGTGATTGGTCCCACACGAACCTCATTGGCCAAGAAGAAGGCTCGCCTCATCTTCTCTGAGCTGGATCCCGACCTCGACCCGAGGTTCTCGGAGGGCCCCAGCGCCTATGAGCTGCCCGAATACGGTTTGACCTTGGTGGAGTATCCAGGAGTGTTCTCCCAGGGCCGACTCGAT
>CALELH010000250.1 GCA_937902595.1 uncultured Myxococcales bacterium | reverse complement strand
GAGCGTCGGGCGATCATGAAAGCTTATGGCGCAGAGGTCATTCTCGTTGAGGATGGGATCGTCGCAGCCCGGGTCTTAGCCCAAGAGATGCATGACGCCGGTACCCACTACCAACTCAATCAGTTCGCGAACCCGGCGAATCCTCAAATGCATTATGAGACGACCGGACCCGAGGTCTGGGAGATGACCGACGGAGATGTGACCCACTTTGTGAGCTCAATGGGTACGACGGGCACGATCATGGGGACGTCTCGTTATCTCAAGGAGCAGGACCCAGAGATACAGATCATTGGGGTGCAGCCGGAAGACGGCTCCGCCATCCCTGGCATTCGTCGATGGCCTCCCGAGTACCTCCCCAAGATCTATGAGCCGGAGCGAGTCGATCACATCATCGATGTGAGTCGGTCTGATGCGGAAGAGATGACCCGCGCCCTCGCCACTGAAGAGGGTCTCTTTGTCGGTCTGTCGTCTGGAGGTGCGTGCAGCGCAGCGCTTCGCGTCGCGAAGACGGCACCTTCAGGTAGCGTGATCGTCTTCATCGTCTGCGACCGGGGCGACAAGTATCTCTCTGTACCTACACTCTTCCCTTCCTAAAGGAGTTATCATGGACGAGCAGACTAGGCAGGCGGTTGAAGCAGCGACCTTCCGCAGACTTCTAGAGCACCTGCGTACACACACCGAGGTCCAGAACATCGACCTCATGATCTTGGCCGACTTTTGTCGAAACTGCCTCTCAAAGTGGTACACGGCGGAAGCCACAGACCGCGGCCATGAGATGGACTACGAGTCCGCTCGCGAGCTCGTCTACGGAATGCCGTACGCTGAGTGGAAGCAACGACACCAGACGCCGGCTACCCCAGAGCAGCTGGCGGCTATGGACGCTAAGAAGTCTCGTTAAGAGAACGGCCCTTTAGGTTCAGGCCACTGAGCTGAATCAGCGACACATTCACGGACCGCGTTGAGCGCCTCCGTGACCAGGGAGATTCGGGCGCCCGGCTGACTCGCGTCACTGAGTATCCTCCGCCATCGCTTACCCCCAGGCCAGCCATGGAAGAGCGCCAGCATGTGGCGGGTTACGTGGTGGAGCTTGCCGCCGCTGTCTATCCAGCGCGCGATATATTCGATCATCGAGTCGACGACCTCGAAGGGATGTCTCGCGACGAGTTCAGCCCCGAAGAAGCGGGCGTCGACCTCTCGGAACATTAAGGGGAGATCATAGGCGGCGCGACCGATCATGACTGCATCAACGTGTTGAAGATGAGCCTCGACCTCGTCCATTGACATGACCCCACCATTCAGCTCTACCACGAGGTTTGGTCTCGCGCTCTTAAGCCGATAGACATCTTCGTAGCGGAGAGGCGGTACGGTGCGGTTCTCTTTGGGGCTGAGTCCCTTAAGCCATGCTTTCCGCGCGTGCACTGAGAAGCGGTCGGCGCCTGTCTTGGAGACCACATCAACAAAGTTCAGCATATCTTCGTAGCGATCTAGGTCGTCGATGCCGATGCGGTGTTTTACCGTGACCGGAAGCTCGACCCTTGCTCGTATTGCGCTGACGGCATCGGCGACCCGCTCAGGTTCGGCCATGAGACAGGCTCCGAAGCGTCCGCTCTGCACCCGGTCACTTGGGCAGCCAACGTTCAGATTGATCTCGTCATATCCGCGCTCTTCGGCGATCTTCGCTGATTCAGACAACGCTTCAGGATCATCGCCTCCGAGCTGCAGGGCGATGGGATGCTCAATAGGATCGAAGCCGAGGTGTCGCTCTCGATCACCGTAGATGATCGCCCCAGTGGTGACCATCTCGGTGTACAGCAATGTCTCGCGGGTGAGCTGCCGCATCAGCACTCGAAAGTGTCGATCGGTGCGCTGCATCATTGGAGCGATGCTGACTGGGCGTATCTCGCCTCTTACAGTGGTGATTCCGGCCGCCATATGACGGATACTAGCCCTCTAGGAAGCGCGCGATCAGCGGGCCGTTGCCCTGAATCGCTGTGCGCTGCTGGTACAGGCGCATGCCACGCTGGCCACCAAGCTCTTCGCCACCACCGGCACGCCCTGGGCCCCCGTGTAGGAGGTGTGGGAGGGCCATACCCGGTGGGTATGCCTGCTCGGCGACCTTCGCGTCTGTGAGCATGAGCCGTCCATTCCATCCGGCGAGTCCATGGATCGCGTCTCGGAGGAACTGTCTGTCATCTCCGTAGATCGAGGAGACGAGGCTACCTTGGCCGCGCCGAACGAGCTGGCATGCAGCGTCCGCAGAGCCATCGTAGGGGAGGATCGTCGCGACGGGGCCGAAGACCTCAACGTCATGGACCGCTTGGCCCGCATGAGCGTCACGCGCTCGCAGTATGAGAGGGCTAACAAAGTAGCCAGTGTCGCCATCGACACCTTTCACCTCGCCACGCTTAGTGGACCCGTAGACGACGTCAGCTTCAGCTCTGAGGGCGGAGATGCCTTCCTGGGCGGCGCCCACCTGAGACTGTGTGGCGAGGGGACCCATATGCACGCCCTTGAGACCTGGATCACCAACGACGATCTGGTCCAATCGTTCACCCAGATCTTCGACGAACTCATCGGCTTGGTCTTCAGGGACCAAGATACGTCGGGTCGCGGTGCACTTTTGCCCAGCCTTTTGCGTAAGCTCCTTGGCGACGTCCCGGATGAACGCGTCATATGTCACGTCCTTCGCGTTGGGCACGAGGACCGTCGAGTTGAGGCTGTCGGCCTCCAGGTTGACGGCTGCGCCCGTCTCCAGCAGTCGCGAGTGGCTACGAATTCTCGCAGCGGTGTCAGCTCCGCCTGTAAAGGCCACAACATCTGACCACTCTGCATGGTCGAGTAAGTCATGGGCGCTGCCACAGACCAGGCTCAAGACTCCCTCGGGAAGCACGCCGGACTGAGCGACGGCTTGAACCATCGCCCAGGTCATATAAGCCGTCGATGTAGCGGGTTTTGAGACGACGGGCATCCCCGCGAGGATGGCGCAGGCGGCCTTCTCTGCGAGTCCCCAGGCGGGAAAGTTAAACGCGTTAATGTGGATCGCTGCTCCGGGACGACCGGAGAGAATGTGCTGACCGGAGAGACGTGCCCCTCCAATCTGAATCGCGTCACCGTCGAGGAGGACTCGCTGGTCACCCAGTGATTCGCCAAGTTTGGCGTAATACATGAGGGTTCCCGTGGCGCCGTCGATGTCAAATTTTGCGTCACCTCGAGTGTTGCCTGCGTTGAGGCGACCGATCTCTATGAGCTCCTCACGGACAGCGTGAATGGCTTTGGACAGCGCCTTAAGCATCGCGCCGCGTTCAGCGAAGGACATCTCGCGAAGCGCGGTGCCACCTACGTTGCGGGCGTAGCTCAGGGCGCCGCCCAGGTCTAGTCCGGCGGTTGAGGTCTCAGCGACCACGGCCTCGGTGGTTGGGTTGTACAGTGGGCTCTGGGCACCTGTGCCCTCACGCCACTCGCCGCAGATCCAGCTGCTCAAGCGTTGCATTTCATTCTCCTTTTAGGACCAGAGGCCCGATTCTTGGGCGCGCTCCAAATCCTGAACGGTGTCGATCTCGCGCCATCCACCTGCGATCGGGATGGCGCCTATGTGTTCTCCACGACCGATGGCGTCGTTGAGGAGGTCCGTCAGGTAAGCCTTCCGAAAGGTCGGTGCATCACCATAGGGTTTGTCATCGCCTTGAGCCAGAGCGCGAAGGTAGAGGCCCCACAGGAGTGAGACCGTTGGCGCCCTAAAACGCGCCAAGCCAATGAACTCTCCAAAGGCCTTCTCTGCGCCCACTGACTTTCCAACTCTCGTGACGATTCCGCCGGACGTGACCTCTGCTAGCTCCGCTTGGTCGAGGGGATGGTCGGTGCGACCTTCGTAGATCTGCGCCCAATCGACGTCGACGACCAAAGAAGCGGAGTTTGGGGCGGAGAGGAGACGCTCAACAACGGCGGGGGAGTAGACGATATCCCCGTAGCTGACCAGCACATCACCGACCAACTCTTCTTCAGCACAGAAGAGGCTCATCAAGATGTTATTGGTCATGAATTCAGCGTTCGTGACCAGCGTGGCGCCCGGGGCAACGATCCCATTGCGCTTGTATCCACCGATCACGACGACGTCCTCTATGCCGTTCGCGGCGAATGCCTCAAGCTGATGATGCAAGATCGGTTTACCACCAACCTCGACCATGCATTTTGGACGATCCTCAGTGTACGGTCTAAGCCGAGTACCTTGCCCTGCGGCGATAACAATCGCTCTCATGACGGGCTCCCATCATCTTTCCCAAAACGTCCCAGGCGGAGCATTATAGACAAGAACGTCCGGCCTGCGTAGAGCACGTGTACCACTCCGTAGGCCCATACGAACAGATCCATCCGTCCAAACGCCGCAAAGAGAGGCAGGGTAACCGGGTATTGGCTCACGAGTCGCGCGACCATCTCGACCGGCCAAAGCGGTGACTTTCGTTCCCTGGCTGCGCCGGCCGACTCGCCGTGATTCTGTTTTACCGTGCCTGTGGCCTCCGCGTAGAGGTCTGTTCTCACAAAACGGGTGAGCGACAGCGCGACCGCTAGGATCGCGAGGGTAGATATACCGACGACGAACGCTTGATCGCCACCGCCATCCAGTAAAGACCATCTGATGGTCAACGCGCCGATCAGGAGAACAGCCTTAAGCTCGTCCATTAGAAAGTCGAGCTCTCCTCCGATAATCGACGATCGACCTGTCACCCGAGCGAGCTGTCCGTCGACGCAGTCGAGAATGTACGCGAGCTCAACCCCAATGACGCCAAGCCACAATCCCAGCGTACCAGGAAGGGTAAGCCAGGCTGCGAGACCGGCCACCATCGGTAAGAGAGAAAGCAGAGTCACCTGATTAGGTGTGATTGGAGTGCGCGCGAAGAGGACGACGAGGGGCGCCGCTAGGGGCCGCGCCAAATACAGATTAAACAGAGAGTCGGACGGCTTCATGCTGTCCCGGTAGGTCTGCCGAATCTCTGAAAACATTGTTCACTCGCTAACGAAGACTACGCCAGGGTGGATTTCCTACAGCGGACAGCCGAGCTATGCGAGAAAAATCCGAACCGCGTCTGCAAATGTCATGATGGGCGCTTAAGAGGTGCAGGCGCGCACAGAGTGAGCATAATCAGACTCCATATTCGCACTATAACCGCGAATATCCTTATATTACATGTATTTATGGCTGCTTTTCTTGACCGCGGCGGAGATTGGATCGATCGTCCAAAGGGAATATTTGCGTCGAGGATTCTTCGTGAGAGCAAACACCGACATCAACCTGCGCCTCTTGTTTGTCCTGATGGGTGGGATAGGTCTCTTTGGGCTCACAGGATCCGCATTCGCGCAGAACCTTCAGAACTTTGAGCCAGCCTTGGGACTCTCGGGCGGCGTTGTGACACCAAGCGCGCACGTCACGGCGGATGAGAGCTGGCTCATGAGCTTCTCTGTGAACCGAGCTCGTCAGCCGCTCGTCTTTCGAGAGGATAACGCTGAGATCGCTGAGAGCTTCATCGATAGTCAGATCGGGTTTGACTTAGGCGTCACCTACGGCTTGACCTCTGCACTCCAGCTCAGTCTTGGGCTCCCCTTTGGCTATGTCAGTGGCACGACGCTGTCAGAACATGGCGGTGATGGCTATGCCTTAGGGGACGCTCGTTTTGCAGGGCAGTGGAGATTCATTGGTGGATCAGAGTCCATGATGACCATAGCGTTGTCTCTAGATGTCGCGGCGCCAACGGGACATTCCGAGCGGTTCTACGGTGCGAGCGGTGTGACGGTCTCTCCGCGGATCATTCTCCAGGCAGATCTCGCAGAGGCCTCTCTATTGGGCTCGGCGGGGCTCCGGTACCGCAGCACGACCGACAAGATCGAGAATGTCGATTTAGCGAATGAGTTCCTCTATAGCGCAGCTGCGGTTGTGCCCCTGGATTGGGATGACGTCTCGCTGGTGGCGGAGCTGTTCGGTTCTACGCCGCTCCAGGCCGTCAGCGATGCGGAAGCGGCCTATCCTTGCGAAGCTCTCCTGGGTCTCAGATACGTCCATTCGGCCATCAGCGTCACCGCTGGTACGGCGTTTGCGATTAATCCGGACCGCGGTGTTCCAAGCAATCGACTCTTCTTCTCCTTAGTCTATACCCAACCCAATTCTCAGGTGCCTTCAGCTGTAACGCCTACGGTCGCGGAGCCAGAGGCGGCAGCGGAGCCAGAGGCGGCAGCGGAGCCAGAGGCGGCTGAAGAAGAGCCGGAGGCGGCTGAAGAAGAGCCCGAGGCGGCAGCGGAGCCGGAGGCGG
>CALELH010000249.1 GCA_937902595.1 uncultured Myxococcales bacterium | reverse complement strand
CCTGCGATGACATCGACGAGTGCGCGATGGGCAACGGCGGCTGCGCCCAGACCTGCACCAACGACGTGGGCGCCTTCGCGTGCAGCTGCGGGGATGGCTTTACGCTCAACGCCGACGGCGCGACCTGCGATGACGTCGACGAGTGCGCCAATGGGCTCGACGACTGCGTCGTCCCTAAGGTCTGCCGCAATGTCCCGAGCGCTTGGGTCTGTGAGTGTCCCGCGGGGAGCGTGGCTCATGAAGATGGATGTGTCTCACAGGATGTGTGCAACGCGCCGACGGACTGGGGCCAGATCGCCGACGGCCTCAGGGCCTATGCAGAGCAGGGGATGTTACCAGAGATCCCCGGCGCTCCCTTAACCGTTGATTGGGGCGAGGTGTCGGGCTTTCGCGACGACGTCATCCAGCCCACCTTGGAACCTGAGTCTCCCCCGCGGACGCCGGAGACCTGTGATGGGATCGCGCCCTGGCCGACCGAACGTATCCAGGTGGGTCCCATGGCCGAGACCGAGGACCATCCCTTTAATCACTGGTCGGCGGGAACGCCTTATTGCCGGGTGCAGCGTGACATCTCTGGTAACGGAGACAATCATCTCTCCTTTATGAATCGAGGTGGGGAGCCCCCCGAAGCTCTGAACTCGGTGCCCATATCCGGTGAGCCGACCTGGGCGCGGCTTCGCTTTCCGATTCCTCCCGGGCAGCGGGCCACTCAGCTTCGGTATCGATTGCAGCGCGCGCGGTTGACGGGCAGTCATCCGCCACAATGCGACGATGGTAACCCGGAGTGCGCGCGTCGTTTCATCGCTGAGGACGAGGATTGGAGCGAGGTAGTCCCGCCCGGACTGTTCCTGCTTTGGGCGCGTCCGGGTGACTGTGACGGGTGGCTCATCACCGGTCCTCACTCGCCTGGCATCCACTTCCAGAAGACCTTTGAGATCGAGGTGCCCGAACCTCTGCAAGACAGCCAAGAGCTGGTCGTTAGTATCCTCGTCTATCGACAGTATCCTGGGTGTGATGGCCCGCCATGTGCGGAGGACGACGCCGATTGTGAGCAGCGCTGCGTTCCGGATTGGAGAACCCATGAGACGTTGGATCTGACCCGCGCCGAGATACGCACGGAAGCGTCGGTGGACCTCAACGTGGACGTCCCGGAGGCTCGACCCCGGCTCTTCGGGTCTGACGCTCAATGGCTGGCTACGAACGCGCTGTTTGATGAGCTGGAGTGCGTCGGCGGCGATGCGCAGTGGGGTGGAGTGCCCGACATCCGCGGGATCTGGTCTCAGCGCACCTTGGGAGCCAACGTCTGTAACGGCGAGGCGGTGCCAGCCAGCGTTGACGAACATCCCTACGCGGGGAAGTACCGGGATGGAACCCTGGATGAGGACCGATACCGGGGCGATGCGTGGAATTGGGGTGGACCTGATGGGCACCACACCATCGGTATGATCACGATGCACATGATTCGTCGCGAGCTGGCCTGCCACCGAGGTGCGCTCGGGAATTGCCAATTTCTGCAGGCTGAATTAGACGCCTTCATCGACGATTTTATCGACTTGGAGCTAAGCCGTTTTGACCTCTGGATCTGGCATGGCTATGGCGAAGGGTTCGACATCAACAGCGCCGCAGCGTTCATGTTTTGGTCTACCTTTGTCGATGTGCTCGGTGACCGCTTGACGGACCAGCAGGTGGCCTTGGTGGAACAGCCCATGAGCGAGGGCATCGACAATTATCTGAGGCTCCATCGCGAACGGCATTGGCACATCTATAACGGTAACAACTGGACGGGCACCCTGAGCCGCGCCGCTCTGTATTGGGCCATCAGTCATTGGCATGAGGATCAGCGAGCCCGAGATGTGGCCGAGATCGCCATCAAGACGCTCTGGCTACACCGCGACTATTTCAAGAGTGACGGTGTCTACACCGAGGGCACCTCCTACGTGGGCTTTAACGCGGAGAACCTCCAGATCATCGATCGCCTGGTCTCGACAACCTTCGGTTTCCATCTGGACAGCATGCGATGGGAGGACCTGAACCGGACCGGAGAATGGCTCATCGAGCAGCTCCTGTCCGACGGGCGGAGCGTCGACTTTGCGGACGCCTGGGCGAAGCGCGGATTCGGGCGGCTGGTGCCGCTCACGCTGCTCTTGTCTACGGAGCTGGTCGGGGGTGACCCCGTGGATTTGGACCCCTGTCTGGTCAGGCGCTTCTTCTCGAATCACTACTACGGTGGGGGCCTGGGCAATCCGTGGCAGGCGCCTCCCATCTTAACGACGCGTGATTGGCGGGCGTTGGCTGCGGCGTGTGAGGCTGAGGCGGACGACACCTCAGAGGTCAAGATCTGGGAGCCTGGTGGCTACGGGCTGGTTAGAACTCGCCAGGCCGGCGCGACTCAGACGGCTCAGTTGCCTCCACAGGGCGGCGGCTCAGTGGGGCGATACGAGCAAGCAGACGACACGTCCATCGTGATCAGCGCGCTGTCCAACGGAGCTCCACACACGGAGTTGGATTTCGCGAGCATCATCTGGTCGGCCTACGGACAACGCCTGCTCACGGATATGGGCTACGGCACTATCGGGTCGTCGGGATCCGATTTTGGCGGTGGGCAGCGTCGGTACAATACTGAGCCGGAACACTCACCGGACAATAACCCGACCGGGCATAACACCCTG
>CALELH010000248.1 GCA_937902595.1 uncultured Myxococcales bacterium | reverse complement strand
GTGGGATCTCCGACCCACTGCCCATCTCCGTTGATGACCTGCTGCCCGGCGACGGTCACCGTCGCCGGGTTGATGTCTTCGTCGCGCACGTCCTTGGCGTGGGCCGCGACCGCCGCCCACTGGGCCTTGAGCGCGCCGCCCACCCGCATGCGCGGGGTGGTCTCCACCTCGTCTCCAATCTGTACCCCTAAATAGAGTCGGTCGGCGCCCATGACCGCCACGCCGAAGGCCGAACGCAGCCCTAAGACCGCGCTGAACGTGCCCTCGATGACGTCGGTCTCGCCGTGGACCTCGGTCCAGAGCGCCTCGCCGCCCTCGGCCTGCTCATACATGCGAAAGGTGATAACCCGCACGCCGCTGATGGCCTGGCCGCCAGCGTCAGCCAGCGACCCCTGGTAGGTCAGGGTGATGGGCGCGTCCTGGGCCATGGCTGGACCGGCCAGCAGGCAGACGAGTGTCAGTAGAAAAAATCGCATTGGCTCCCCCCACAGAAGATGTTGGGGGTCAGTGTAGATCAGCGATTCAGCAGACGAAACGGGAAAGGCTGCTTCTTGGTGGCCCTATTCGATCGCACACGCCACGTAATCGCCGACATTCAGATTGACATTCTTGAGATCGTAGTTGGCACCATAGATGGGGTTCTTTGAGTGACGCATTCCCCGCGACCCCTCATTAACGCCCCCCGAACCACATGCGCCCACTTGTGTGCCCGCGCCACACGGCCCGACTGCGTTCCATTCCAGACCGAGGCCAGGATTCCCCTGAGTCGTCACCGCTAACCAGTATACCCTATCGATTCCAGGCACCGCGCGCTCAAATAGATAGTCATACCCACTGTTGTTGAAGTTTCCCATGTTGCATTGTGCTACCCGAATTGGAAAATTGCCGACGTTTTGGCATGAACCTGACTCACTGGATGTACCGTACGCTCTGAGACCATACCCTGCGCAGACCGCGTTATAGTCCTGGATGGTGCTGACGACAGTCGGCTGTGTAACCTCAACAATCGCCATCCGTGTTCCATTCGAGTTCATGGAATAACCGGCTGCTTCACAATCCTCACCGCAAAGTGGCCCTCCATCGCAGGCTTCGCCAGGCCCAACGATTTCATCACCACACACCGCGTCTCGACAGGCGTTGGTACATTCGTCGGTCTGTGTATCATTTCCATCATCGCACTCCTCTCCTGGATCAACGCGCCGATTGCCACACACAATCCGCCGACAGTCATTCGCGCACTCATCTACTTCGGAGTCATTGGCGTCGTCACACTCTTCACCGGGATCGATCACCCCGTCGCCGCAGCGACGATTCGTGCAGTCAGTCCGACACTCAGCGCCGGGCTCATCGCTGTTTGCGTCGCCATTATCGCAGCCCTCATTGCCCAGCCAGATGATGTTGTCACCACAGCGCGCCTGCTGGCAGGCGTCGGTGCAGTCGTCATTGGGGGCCAGGTTGCCGTCGTCGCAGGCCTCGCCGTCGTCCAGACGACCGTTGCCGCACTCGAGGAGGCAGCGGGGGTCGCAGCCGTCGCCGGCGTCGAAGTTGCCGTCGTCGCAGGTCTCGGCCGGGTCGATCTGACCGTTACCACATTGGAAGGTCGTCAGGCGGACGGGATCCTGATTACCGCAGGTGAGCGTGATGGCGCCGGGCACCGGCTGGCCATTCTGGACCAGCTGTTGGATGCGGCACAGGGTCTGGGCGTCGACGGCCCCATCCACCACGAGGTTGGTCGGCAGGCGCCACGCGTTGTCCGCGCGGCGGGTGATGTTGAGGCCCCAGCTGTTGACGCGGCGGACCGCGTTCAGATTCGCCTGGTCGAAGTCGACGGCGCGGAGCACCCAGCGTCCCCGGGCCGGGGCGCCGACGAGGGCGCCGATTGGCTCCGCTGGCTCAGCGTCCCCGGGGAAGGTCGCCACCAGGTCAGCGGCCGACGGCACGTTGGCCCCGTTGAACAGCACGTAGGGGGTCGTGTCCGGAGCGATGAGGGTCAGGCGCAGCTTGTTGATGTCTGGATGGGTCACGTTGACGGACACAGAGATGTCCGTGATGACGCCGTTGTAATCGATGATCAACGGGATATCGACGCCGGAGTCGAAGGCGCGCAGGATGTCCGCCCCCTCGCCCTGGGTACGGGGCCGCTCATTGAACAGATCCGTCAGCGGGCTGTCGCCCTCGGCGTCGCGTCCATCGCGTCCGTCGAGCCCGCGGGCGCGGCCCGCGTTGACCCGGTCTCCATTGGTCATCACCACGATCAGGTCGCCATCGGCGTCGATCTCTACGGTCTCGACACCCACGCCAGGCGTCCCCTCTTGGCCTCGCGCGTTGCCCGCGTTCAAGATGCGACCGTCGCTGGTGCCCAGCACGAGCTCGCCGGCGTCGTTTATGCTCGCCTCGGTGATGGTCGCGCCGTCCACGCCGGGCTCTCCAGGGGATCCTACAGCGCCGGCGGCGCCGTCTCGACCGGGAGCGCCGTCGACGCCACGCAACACATCGGGGATGCCGTCTTCGTCGGCGTCGGCCGGTCGGTCGGCGCCGTCGCTGCGACGAGCAGCCTTGCCGCCGCAGACAATTTTGCCCACGTCCTGTGCGATCGCCCGCGCTGCGCCTTCTGTGCGCGGCCGCTTCAAACGCTTCTTGGCGCCGTCCCAAGACTTGGGACCCGGCATGACACGTGCACGAGCTCACCAGATCGCACGACCTCGGTGCGGTGTGCACACAACAGTCGCTTTCTTCACAGCACAAGAAGCAGCTGCTGTCCGCGGCGTCTGGGAAGAAGCTCAGTGCCAAGCCCGCTGCCGACGGCGGATGGGTTGCTGCAGCTGAAGCCGCGCACGAGGTCGCGC
>CALELH010000247.1 GCA_937902595.1 uncultured Myxococcales bacterium | reverse complement strand
TCTCGCTCGAGGAGTGACCCATTGCGAGAGCCGAGATCCTCATAAGCATAGCCCTCTCCCTGACGAATCAGGCGACCGTGTCGGGACGATATTCGAGGGTCAGCGACGACCAGATCGTTGCCTTCGACTCTACCAATTGTGATGACAGCCCCACCAATCGTACTTGGCGGGCTACCCGATTGGCTCTCATTGTAAATCGTGAGCGCCATCTCTTCCCCCTTGGTCATCTTCCGATTTGCGCTATCTTCCGTAGCGAACACCGACCATCAATGGCAAGAGATACGAGAGGTGCGGCTGCTCTTTGTATGTTCGGACGACGAACTTGGGGGTCGTTCGAACACCGACGCCGAGCCCTCTCCAGATCTCAAAGTTAACCGCGAACCACGCACCAAACTCTCCAACCCAAAAGGGGGTATTTGAGTCCGAAACGTCCGTTCTCAGGTAAACCTCATCGATGCTGGGTTCGATATATGAGGCCCCACTGCACAGGCCACCAAACACCGAGAGCCGTCTCCACACCTTGCCCATGCCAAATCGAAATGAGGCGCTGTAGTGATCTAAACCTACGAGCCCAGGACGGTCACCTTGAGGGAGATGCTGGACAGCGCCCAAATCCAAGGAGAGCTGATAGGTATCAAGCAACTGGAGCCCGACGCTCAAGTTTACTCCACGGCCATCTTGCCACCAGGCCGCATCATTCTCCGAGTCTGCGAGCAAAACTGAGACATAGTCAGCCGCGAAGAGGAGTCGAGGTTTTGGTGGTGGCTCTGGTCGTTCTTTTGCGAAGACCTTAGCCAGCTCCGGGGGAACATCGCCGGGCATATAGGTGGGGTCGATCTCGTAGATCTCCCTAACCGCCCGACGGACGCGGTGAACGCTGCGCCATGCGACGCCAAGTAAGGCGTCGTATCGTCTCGCGAGGGGCCTTTCTTCGTCGGAGAGCGGAAGCAATAGCGCCTGAGTCAACTTATCCTCGGCGCAGTCGTAGTCTAAGTCTTCATAGCAGGCGATGAGCTGAGTGAGCGGCTCAGGCATGGGCCCCGTCGCCAGGAGGACGCTCATGATCACTGCACCTATCATCTAGAGCGCCAAGAGGGTTATGGAGCCCTCGAGAGTGTAGGTATATCCGTCGCTTGTCTCGACGAAGATCTGTACGAGCTGTGGATCGATAGAGGTCTGAGGATTCGGAAGTATGCTCACCTCGATGGAGAACTCAAAGTCCGAGTGAATAGCGAACTTCTCTACCCTAAGACCGATACTCTCGAGATCGGGCGCGCTCAACCCAGTTAAAGTGATTGAGTCCCGCTCCCCTTGAGAGAAGTTCGCGGTGAACTCGAGGGTGTACCCTTCCCTTTGAACCGAGAGCACATTCGGGTTGATTTGAACTGTTCTCACGGTGGGGTCTTCGAGGCTCAAAGCTTCACTCGCGCAGCCGAGAGTTGCGATGCAAAAGATCAACAGGCTCGCGGTGGCGAATCGATCCCAATCCTGGCGACGTAGCAGGTTCACCAGGCCACCATACCTCGTCTGCTCAGGTGCTGCGAGCCTTGCTCACGATCCGGTCGACAGACGACAGGTGAGGATGATCGATTCACTCTCTGCCGCCAACTTACCTTCACCGAAATCGCCGTAGACACTCAAGATCTCAAAACCGTTGTAGTGAAGGAGCGCCTTGATCTCTTCAGGGAAAAAATAGCGGTGGGAGAGCTGGACGACATAGCTCTCTGGCCCTGGCCCCGTTTCATTACAACGTTCGTAGTGAAACCACATCTGATTGACCTGGGTCACAGGGTCATAGGCTGACTGCTCACTGTAGGTGTAATAGCTCTTATGTGTCGGGTGGAGGAAACGAATCCCAGGATACTTCTTGTAGGGAGACCTCATGAGATAATCAAAATCTGGGGTCAGAACATCCATGATGAAGAGCCCATCCGGCTTCATGTGTGCTCGCGCGACCGCGAGGCAGCGTTCGGCGTCCTCAAAGGTGTACATGTGCTGAAATGCGTTGAATGGACAGGTCACTAAATCGAAGGTCTGCTCCAAGTCAAAGGACCGCATATCCCCCTGAATGAGCGTCAGCTTGTCTCGACACCGAGCAGGGAGCTTCTGTCGTTGAACCTCCGCCATGTCGAGCATCGGTTGAGCCAGATCGACGCCGACCACCTCGGCGCCCTGTCGAACGGCTTTGAGCGCGATCCTTCCGCTACCAACAGCCATCTCGAGAACAGGCGCGCCTGTCTCAGCGTAGCGGTCGGCATACCAACGGACATCAGCCTTACGGTTCTTGAACTCATTGTCGTAGTAGACGACGTCTTGATAGAACTCGGTCGTTCCAGCCTCGAGATCAAAATCGCTCATGTGACCCTTTCTATGTAGTGCCTGGAGCCAAGCTGTCAGCGTCTCTATCACCCGACTGAGATCGTAACCAGGTCCCGGCCAATAGACCACAGATAAACCCGGTCACATGCGCCCACCAAGCGACCTCTGTCTCAACGCCCCGCGTGCTCAGCGCTAGTATCAATTGAAGGCAGACCCAGGCTCCGACAAACCAAGCGGCGTGCAATCTCAGGGTCCAAGGTACAGCCGTCGGGATCAGCATTAAGATACGCCCCTGGGGCATCACGAGAACATAAGCGCCCATGCACCCAGCGACGAGCCCTGAGGACCCCACCAGAGGAGCGATGGATGAGGCACAGACGAAGACATGCCCCATGGCCGCAAAGACCGATAGTCCCAGGAGCACCCCGCAAAACTTTATGGAGCCTGCCTGCCTCTCTATGGGCGCGCCGAACAACCAGAGCCACCAGACATTGACGAGGAGATGCAGGACCCCATCATGGACCCAGATGTGCGTGAAGATTGGCTGAACCTGAGCGAGAGGTCCAAGCAATGACCAACTCTCAGCGCTCAGGAACCGAGCGGGCACGAGGCCATAGTCCCGATACACGTCTACGTAGACGGGGCCCGTGACCGTCATAAGAACCGCCACGGCTACCATCACCAAGACGGCTCCAGCACAAACAGGCGCCGCCCCCTTGTCCGAGTCTACGCGTACGGGGATCATATCTGAGGTTCAAATGCGCCGGATTTAGCGGCGACCGGCGGCGCGCTCACGGTCAGTAAATTATCGGCTCAGTTCGACGGCCGTCGCCATGAGACGTACTTCATTCTCAGGGATCTGATCGATGGACTTGCCCGCGTCGTCGGCGAGATGCGCCCGCTCCGCTTTGCTGAGCGTCTTAAGCTCAACGACACCCTCGATGGAGGTCTTAGCGCCGGCACAATCTAGAGGTACAAAGAAAGCATAGTCTTTGAATGAGATTCGAGCGCGCGCTGATTTATCGGAGCCGCCTAGGGTCATCCAACACCCTTTCTTGCGGCAAACTGCGCTGACGACTCCGTCAATGCGGACAGTCTTTCCGGCGTAGCTCTTAGCGTCAGAGATCACGGCGTCGAGGGTCACCCGGTTCGTCATCGTGAAAGGAGCCCCTCGGTGTAATTTAGTCCAGGTGGCCGCTGTGGCCTTAGGCGTGGCGGGCTGAGTGGCCGGCGCCGCCGCAGGCTGACTTGCTGGCGCTGCCGCGGGCTGGCTCGCTGGCTGCATGAGAATGAGTAGAACCCAAAGTGATGACATCATATTTCTTCCTCCATTGTGGCCCTAAGACGTCTAGAGCGCGACGACGAGGTATCACAGACTCAACGACTGATTCAATCCAAGCGTGGCCGAGTGCGTCGATCGGCGAACAACCTCGCGAGCCTGCGCAGCGCAAAAAACGCCACGAAGATGATGATGATAATCAGGCCGAAACGCGCTCTGGGATCAGCCCTTGGCTTGAGCTCGCTCGCTGTGACCACTCGAGGCCGATAGGGACCGTAGTGATTCGCCTGATCAAGGTGTTCCTGAGCTGAGACAGGGTTCATTGATCGAAACCCGAGGATCGCGAGCTCTGCGTGCGTGTCTGCCAACCGCGCACGGTCTTGGCGATCTCCCCCAAACCAGAGCGCGGCTCGAAACCAGTCCAGCGCTGCCGCGAGGTCGAGCGCCTGAACCATCACATCACCTCGGCGCCGAAAGAACTCCGCGACCCGACCGCGATGACTGATTCGGTCACCGCAGATCTCACCCGCTAAGCGTAGATAGGCTTCTGCGGCCAACCACCGCTCGACCTTGATCGCCGCCCGGGCTCCCGAGTCGAGTCCTGCGCACGTCAGGCGCTCGAGTAAAGCTCCCGTGGAAGGCCCATTCACCAGAGCCGAGTCAACCGCCAGACGAGACGCCTCCGCCTCCCGCCCTTGATCGAGCGCTTGGACTAGGGCGCTCACCTGGCTATCCTTCGGAGGGATTACGCCGACGGTTTTCACGGCAGAGTGCCCCGAGGCCAAACTGCTCAGTAAGCCTCGATGACCGAGACCACGGTCTGCGGCCCAGTCTGGGTGTTTAGCTAAGGCTCTTAAGACATCAGGGTGGGCCCCATGCTGCTCGATGGCGGCGCGGATAGAGTCAGTGATGGACTCCAAGCCCGCATAGGCCGGCGGCCACTCAGATAGAGCGGCCCCATCATCAGGTCGACGCGCCGACATCAGGCGCGCAAGAAGCGCAGGCGGCGCATGGCGCGCCGCGCGCGCCACCAACGCGAGTCGCAGGTCGGGGCCCGCTACCCAATTTTTCATAGTGTCAGGCGCACCACGTCTCAAGGCCTTCAGATTCGCAGCCTGCGCAGGATCACCCAGCGGTCCTGAATCAAGCGCGTCTAATAGAAATCCGCTCGTTCTTAAGTGGAAAGGTGCCCAAACTGCGGAGAGATCGTCGAGAGCGAGGTGCCACTCAGCGAGTTCAATGCGACCATGAACGCTAGGCTCGCCCCCAGAGGTGACCTGCGCCCTCGCCTTTGGCTTGAGGATCAGCACCTCGCCTTGACCGACCTTAAGCCCGACCAGAGTCGCTCGACCGGTGTTGGTGATGGTGATTTGTCCCCCCTCCGCTGTCGCTGTGACGCCGTCTCCATAGACAGGGCTGACCCAAGCAGCGAATAGGAGGACTGTCAGGGTTAGCCCCCGCATCTAGCGACCGAAGAGCCCAGAGAGGAAGCCCTTCTTCTCGTCAGCTGGACACTTCTCCATGACGTGGTCTGCGAGATCAAGAAACGACTTCGCCTGGGGAGAATCCGGTGCTGTAGCGACCACCGGTCGACCGTCATCGCTGCCTCGTTGAATCTCATGATCGAGCGGGATTCGAGAGATGACCTCGACCCCAGTCTCTTTACAGACGGCGTCGGTCCGACCCGCATTAAAGGGCGTGCTCTCATTCCCGCACTCCCCGCAGACATAATAGCTCATGTTCTCGACAAGGCCGAGCACGGGGATGTCCACCTTCCGGAACATCTGTAGACCCTTCTGCGCGTCCACCAAGGCCAGCTGGCTAGGTGTGGTCACGATCAGCGCCCCCGTGAGCGGGGCGGACTGACTCAAGGTCAGCTGGGCGTCCCCGGTCCCGGGAGGCATGTCGATCACGAGATAGTCGAGCTCACCCCAGTCCACGTCCTCGAGGAACTGCTTCACAACAGAGGAGACGATCGGTCCTCGCCAGATCACGGGAGTGTCATCGTCCACAAGAAAGCCAATGGACATCACCTTGATCCCGTACGCATCAACCGGCTTGAAGCGTTTCTGATCGTCAGAGACTCCAGGCTTCGCTTGAGGGACCCCCATTTGAATGGGGACCGATGGACCGTAAATATCAATGTCACAGATACCGACCGTCGCACCACGAGCCTTGAGCGCCATCGCTAGGTTACAGGCCACCGTCGACTTTCCGACGCCGCCCTTACCGCTGGCGACGCCGATGAGGTTCTTCACTTGGCTCAGCGCGGTCTTCGCGGGTTTAACCTCTGCCTGCTTGGGCGCGGCTGGGCTGTAGTTCGAAAGGCCCGGCTCCTGCGTCGGCGCCGCGGGCACCTGGGATGTCTCTATCTCGATAGAGACATCCTCAACTCCATCGAGCTTCGAAACCGCCTCGAGAACTGCGGATTCGAGGGCGTGACGTCCATCCCGGTCAAAATCATCGAGTCGCAAAGTCACGATGACCTCTCCCTCTTCGATCTCGACCTCGGACACATACCCCTTTGCTACGATATCTGAGTCGTCCTGAGGTGCAGTGATGTGAGTCAGGGATTGCTTTATTTCTTCGATGTTCATGTACTTATTCCTCGGAATACAGAGCCATTCAACTGAGGCACTCTAGATACTGGTGAGTTCCTCATCGAAGGGGTTGCCACCTTCGCGGGCAATGGTCAAGAGGTTGCCTGCGTGTGTGTAGGTAATACATGGTCACCAACAGACCGACATTTCCACAAAAACACCCATCTGTCGGGCAATGGAGGAGCCGGGGGGGTAGGCGAGTTTTTTGGCCGTTTTTCGCACCGATCAGCCCCGACAAAAATCGAGCAAAAAGAAGCAGGAAAAGCCCCTTAATTACCTATGCTTGCACCATCACAAAAAAACCGCCAACCATCGTAGGACAGGGACTTTTGCTCAAAAGTTTGCCTGTCGGCGATCGCTCGA
>CALELH010000246.1 GCA_937902595.1 uncultured Myxococcales bacterium | reverse complement strand
AGGTACCGACCCAACCATATGCTCTGCCTGGTGCTGCTGTTCGCAGCGCCAGCCTGGGCAGACGAAGGGGCGCCGGTCGACGCTGTCGATGAGGTCAAGGCTGAGGAGCCTACGACGGATCCTGCGGAGACGGAGGAGACCCCTGAGGCCCCCCAGCCATCTACGGCCGCCGCCACGGTGGCTCCCAAGACCTCCGCGGTCCCCTCCGTGGCCTCACCGGAGATCGTGAGCGTCTCAGCGTCAGCGAGCTTTCGGATGCTCGCGGTGAGTGATCCGGACCCGGCGAACGACCGCTCCATCGTCTACGGCCTCAAAGCGCGAGTTGGGCTCCCTGTCAAAGGGCTCTCGACCAGCGTCATGATGGGTGTCACCGAGCGATTCGTCGCGGAGGAGGGAGACTCTGCCATCCGCTTAGGCGACTCGGCGATGAACGTGGGCTACCGCCACAGCCATCTCGACAAGACCTTGTCCGTCTCTCATCGCGTCGGCGCTTGGTTACCGACGTCGCGTTCCAGCCTTCGCCGCGAGCTGCGTGTCGCCCCTACCGTGCGTAGCGGTGTAAGTTACGCCGTCTTCGGTCCATTGACCGTGGGCTATTCGGCACAGGGACAGTATCGCTGGTATCGCTACGCAGAGGTCCCTAACCGACTGGCTATGAACACCCAATGGGTCCTCGGCAACAGCCTAAACCTAGGCGTAGATGTCCTCGATCATGGAACGTTCGGCAAGATGAGCTTCGCGCTTTCGTCCGGTCTTCGGTGGATGCGAAAGTATCCGTCCAGAGATGACCACGTGACAGACGCCGCGGACCAAGCCCTCTGGAATCAGATGTTTACGTGGTCAGCCGGACTCACCTACGCCCCGATCAAGTGGATCGCTCTGAACATCGGCGCCGACCACGGTACATCCTTCCGCAGAAACGGGATCATCAACCCGTTCATCGCCCACCGAGATGCAACTGAGCTGTCCTTTGGTCTGACGGCGCGCTACTGAGTCGCGTCGTCGAGTCCAGCGGCTTCTGCCAACCTCTTAATCCAGAGTCGCCCGGGTGTCACGTCGATGCCAAAAGACTCGAAGCCGGGCAGGATCACCGTGTTGACGATGTCTCGAAAGAGAGTCGTCCGCGTCGCGTAATTCAACTCACCATAATCGGCCATATGCGGCGCTTCCCGCTCAGACCTCTGAGCATTGAAGATCTCATGGGCGCCCGTCCGTTCAAGCAAGGGCACGATGTGGTCAGAGAGCCACTCGACGCCGATCTCTGATTGCTCGGCGTCTAGATGAGCCCATCCCATTCGGCTGTGCCAAATTTCGTCCCCAACCAAGCTGTGAGCGGTCAAGCGCACAGAGGGCCACTTAGCCCGCTCATAGATATGCCCTAAGAGGGTCGCGTTGATGGTTTCGTTTACGCAGCAAATCGCGACGACCTCGTAGAGTACCCGCGCTCTGATAGGCAGCTCCATAGGCGCGAGCGGGCCGGGTCGCTGAATGCCCTCCACCTGCGGGATGACACCGAACTCCTTCGCGAGGGTGGAGCACAGGCCGACATGGCGCTCCTCGTCCTTCACGGCGCGGTCGCACAAACCAACCACGGTCGGCGTCGCGGAGTGAGCCCGGAGCGCGCTCGCGAGGGACCCGAAACGCTGAGAAGCACGGACCTCTGACTCTGCCCGAGCGGCCCAAGTCTCGCCCACAAGCTGTCGTTCAGTCTGGGTCAACGGCTTTATGATGGGCAGCATGGGTGCCTCTCCGCGGGCATCAGCCAGCAGCAGTTTTCGAGGCCATCCTGACTGGGGTCTGGACAGATGAGGCCATTCTCCGGTGTCCCGGAGCAGATCTTGGCACACTCTGCCAACGTTGGATTAGCGACGCCCTTCTTCGCACCTTCGGATTTAGACTCTCTCTGGGTCTTAGGCTCCGTGCCTGGGTTCGCTCCGCAGCCTGCGTTGAGCAACGCCCCGCCGACCACCAGAATCTTATAAAACCGCTCTACGCCCACAAAAAACCTCCTTCTGAGAGCCTGAGAATATAGGGCCCTTTCTCCCAAGAGCAAGCGGCTTATCTACACTCATGTGGGGACTCGTTAAGCCGGTCTCTCACCACCGTCAACATGACCGACTCGTCCACTCCTCCATTGAAGTCATCTGGCCTGAGCCACAAAACCGCTAACTCTTGAATTTGCAGGCATAATTCGATAATCTCCGCGCGTCTGGTCCGGGGGGAATTTTCAATGCGTATGAGACACCTGCAGCTGTGGGGGGTTTTGTATCTGACGTTCGGTGGCCTTGTCGCCTGCTCAGATGACCCTCTTACGCCGACAAATAATGGGCCCGCGCTCGAGGTTCGCTACGACTACTCGGAGCAGCGGCTAAACGTCACCGTCCATCCCAGCCTGGAAGAAGACGAGGCGCTCTACGTGCGAGTGCGCAACGGGCAGTCCGGCGTCCTCAACTGCTCGGCGATGTTCCAAGAGATGCCGCGTATCGACGGCGACCGAGTGACCTCGACGGAGGGACACACCTTTCTTGGGCCACCAGTCAATGAAGCCCTCTTCCAAGCGAACTACGACACGAGTTGGGTCGAGCTGGACCAACCGACCCCCGAGATGCTCGCCCAACTTGACGCCAGCCT
>CALELH010000245.1 GCA_937902595.1 uncultured Myxococcales bacterium | reverse complement strand
GTAGTCTGGCTTCTTTTGAATCGCGAGTTGATAGCGTGCGACGGCTAGATTGTAGCGCTTCGCTTTATACGCCTGCTCACCAAGAATATTAAGCGTCGGAGCTGGGAGGCCACGCTCAACCTTTGGAGCCTTCACCGATACCTCGAGTCCATCCAAACTTGTTATGGACGGCTCGTTGGGTTGCTCTGTATTCCAAAGGGCCCAGAGCGCGATGGCTGCGAGAGCTACCACGCCAAAGACGGCTGCCAAGCGCAACCCCCTAGGCCTCCCGTCAGAAGAGGCTCGCCTCGGCGACTCTCTGTGAGGAGCCGCATCGTGCTGATCGCCGTTTCGAAGGCGATGAATCACTTTGAAGAGCCTCTCTCTGTGCGCTCTCAGATCCGCGCCCCAATCAACCACAGCGGCGTTTAGAAAGGTGAACTCAGCCAAGGACTCTGGCAGCTCATTGGCTGCGGGCATTCGAGCGCCTTTGAGCAGCACAGGGATGACCGTGAGTCCACGCTCAATACCGGATTCGACTTCTATCCGTACGAAGTCCGCAGGATCATCGAGACGACGGTGCCCCTGTGCGTCCTCGGCATGGAGCCAGTCGGGACCGATCATCACCAACATTATGCCGCACTCGGACACAACTCTATCGAGATGTGTCTTGAAGTTTACCCCGTACGGAATGTCGTCGATGTCGAAGAAGACCTGGTCCGTTCCAATTTCACCCATTAGGGCTTCATATATGGACTGTGACGCAATCTGTGAGTCGTCACGTCGATAAGAGATGAACACCTTCAAGATTCGGTCCTAAGCTCGCCCGGTTAATTCTAATTAGGCGCCACTGAGAGTTTTTTCGCAACGCGTAGCGTGCAATGTCGCCCACCGGGCACTGAGCTAACTTCCGCATACTTGACCTATTCGGGAGCGAGGGGGGGGCTGTTGAAGAAGCTGCGCATTGAGGGAAGTTCAGGGGCCGCTCTATTTTTGCCACCCTCGAACTCTCATCCATCTGTGACGCAGCTTTGCTTCGACAAGCGCGTCAGAGAGATGCCGGACCGCGTGGCGTCTAATTAGGCCTGCCTAGGTACTCAGGGTCTCACTTCGGTACGCAGCGATCACGGTCCCGAACGCAGAAAGGGTATGCGTCGCATGTGTCGATCCCGGCGCAGAGCTCCTTTTCCGTGAGGTCCTCTGGGTCACTCGCGTGAACGTAGAGTATGGCGCCCCCGCGGATGAGTTTAGTGAGACGCTTGTTGACCTCAGGAGAGGTCATGAAGCACCCAATGCTGTGAAGGCTCGAGGACTTGTGGAAGATGATCGATCGGTTCTTGGCTTTCTCGTTTAGGCCTCGCTGTAAGCCGTGCACCTTCAGAGCTGGATAGCCATGTTTTGGGCTAGGATGGAGTTTGCGAGCGGTCTTGAAATACCCACGACTCGAGTGCCTGGACTCCTTAACGTTTGAGAAGCGCGTCGCGAAGAGCCAGCCGCTGCGGTGTGCATGAGAGACACGCGTGTTCATGATGACTGCGCCGGGTTCGAATTTTTCGCCTTCGAACTCGACCTCCTTGAAGGCGATCACCCACAGTCGCTTGATGAAGAAGGGATAGTCATAATCGATCAAGATCCCGACATCGGCGGTGTGTTTTTTGCTCCAAGGGCTTGTCTCCAGGGACTCAACCAGTTTGGGGTCGGGAGAGACAGCCATGAACGACGCGCACCCCGATGTGCCCACCAATATAGCCAGGAAGAGGAGGGGGACGGCGACGAAGGGGCACCGGGCGCACCGGGGCTCTGAGCTAATCAGCGACATAGACCGTGACACGCCTGAGCTGTTCTTTTGGAATAAATGCTTCTGGGCTCAACAAGGGCCGGCGCAGCGACGGCTGGGCTCCCACCCCAATGGAGGACAATCCGGATGTTTACGCCGCCCCTCTGTGTTCTGTCTGGTGTGGTCATATTCAATGTTTTCCCTGTTGGCCCGTACGTCAGTCTCGGTGTGCGGCAGACCATCGGTATGGTTCGAGTAGGCAATGCTAGCAAGTTCCCCTTGGCCTGTGCGCCACTATCATTACGCGAGAGAGTCTCGGGGCTCGCTCTCGCCGACACCGCCAGTAGTGTCTTCCTTGAGAGTCCAACCGTTCAAGTGTTGCCTTCAGCTACATTAGGAGCGATGTGGCCTGTGTTTGGAACCTAGCCCCAGCGCCGATGTCCAAACTGCTATGACGGTTATCACAAGAGCCGGGGTGACCATGGCCCTCTGGCACAGCGGGTGCGCGACCGCTCCTGACCTTGAATTGTCGCGGTCCGTTCTATGGCCAGTGGGGAAGGCTGACACATGTCCTGAACGCAGGATCTCCTTGGAGGGTTTTCGGAAACCGGCGATCACTCTCGCCATGGAGACGCTCAGTGAGCGCTTTCGGTCCTGCCTGCGGCCGGAGTCAGCGCCTGTCTTGGTGTGTCTGAGCATTGAGACACGTGGCGGTGTGCCGACATGTGTCGGGCACCCTCTGCGAAATGCGGAG
>CALELH010000244.1 GCA_937902595.1 uncultured Myxococcales bacterium | reverse complement strand
CGTCGGAACGACGCGAGCCCCTTGAGACGACCTATCACGTGCCCTTGTTGAGCACAGTCCCTCATCTATAGACGTCATTTTCTGTAAGACACCGTCAGCGACGCGTCTCGTATGGACGCAGGGATCTCTCTATCCAGAGCCCAAGATAGCTCGACCCCTTGGTGCCCGAAGTGGATGGGCTCGGTGAGGGTGCTTCGAGAACATAGTCATGTTCACCCGCTCACGATGAACGGAATGAGTCAACGTCTCACATGATGGCGTAGTCAAAGGATCAATACAGATGAACAGCGTCACCGCATGGAGCCGGTTAATCGTCCTCTCTTATGCTCTTTGCATCTTTGGATGTTTCGATGGGACTTCCGCCTTTGAACGCGTTGATTGGGGCCATGCAGAAGGCGCGGGTGGGCAGGCGTACGAAGGCTCCTATAGTCCGGGTCAGCGACCAACCGGCGACTCTATCGAAGAGATAGAGCAGAGCAGCGGCGGGGAGCGCGGTGGAAATTCATCAGGAGGCATCGACCGCAGAGGAACCTTGGGGGCTCAGCAGATGTTTATCGATATGTCAGACACTGTTCGGTATGTCGATGACAGTGGGCTGACCGCCTTCTTTGAGGGGCGCGTTATTTCGAATCATCCGGTCCAGACCGTCATGGTCGACGACGCACCGATCCCACTAATACGACATGGGGATGACTACGTCTTTAGCGCTGAAGTCGATGTGAATAGCGGCAGTCAGATGGTACCGGTTGTCGCCATTGATGTGGATGGCCGGGAACGTAAGGGTCACCGTTCCGCAGTGTCTGCCGACTTCTTGCCTGAGGGGGCCCTGAACCGTCACGCGGCATATCTGCCGTTGTCGCAGGCCTTAGTAGACGCCTCTACCGCCAATCTAATCGAGTCTCTGCCCCTGCTCGACGTGACCCGCGATGTGGCTGATGAGTTTGGCGCAATAGCCAGCGATGAGGCGTGCACAATTTGGCCTAGGGAGGTCCAGCATGACCCCATACAGCTCGAAGTAGAGGTTCGTGAGGAAGGATTCTTCCTTGTCGTGAAGATACCAAAGCTGAAGATTATCTTTCGTGGAGATTGTCGGCATCAAAGGCTTGGACGTTTTGGGATCAGGGGCAACATGAGTTCGACTCCAGTGATCGAGGCGCGCATCTTTGGGCGCGCTGGAGAGGATGACTGCCTCATTGGCCTAGATGCTGACAGCTTCAAGACGAAGATCACTCAGTGGAAGTTCAAGTATCGAACCACCGGTCTCAACATTGTCGAGCGTGTTTTGGTAGGCATCTTCGGCGGTAATCGTGGACGGTCTTCTCGTTTGAAGCTTAAGCGGGGGATTCACCAAGCGGCGCAGCCGCTCCTGATGGACCACATGAGCGACGTCTTCGTGTACGACAATACTCAACCGGTGAACATCTTCGGTAAAGTGGTACAGATGCGACTTTGCGCCACATCACTTGGGACCATCGAGGGGACACCAAACGCGTCTCTCGCAGCGAGCGTCGTGGGTCGTGGAGACCGAGAATCTACGGGCGCTGCATTATTGTTCGGTCCGAACCCCTCTCGAGTCGACGGAGCCTTACTCCTCGATACCCAGCTTGTGTCTCAATTATTGTTCTCAGCGTGGCGAGACGGTGGTTTCGATAGCGTTGCCCCCGAGGCGGCCGAGTATGCGCGTATTGCCGCGATGCACCCAAGCTCTGAGCCTCTGTTCCCCCTAGATGCGCCAGTGGAGGCGCGTATCACCGCGGAGCTGAGTCCGGTCGTGCGGTCGCCTGAGCAGATGGGAGAGGGGCAGCGCGGTGACCTGCAGATAGAGGTGCCTGACATGCGCATCGAACTCTGGGTCAATCAGCAGCGCATGGCCAGCTTGATAACTGCGGTCTCCATCGTTCTTGAGTTGGTGCCCAACCAGGAAGGGGAGCTTGTTCCAACGCCCATCGAGGGTGGCATCATCACCGAGGCCCATCTCATTGATGAGCCCCTCGTTGACTTCGAGCTGGATTCACTGCTCGAAGCGGTGGTGGCTGCCCAATTAAGGGACACGGTCAACACCTTACTCTTAGACGCGACCTTTAGGATTCCATCGGTGGGCGGCGCCCTCGTTCCCAGAGACGTGGAGGTAGACGAAACTGGACGTTATCTCCGCATCTCTTTGAGGTAGGTCGGACGCCTCAGTTTAGCCATTACGAGTCCCCGTCCTGCCGTTGGGGCGACGAGTCCCAGTGGCTCTCGCCCACTGTTTGGCTCTAGGTCCTGACTTGTCGAACTCCGCGTCTCGAAGTGGTTCAGTCGAGGACGGCTCTTAGACGAACACCACAGCCACGATCATGGGAGTCTAGTCCTTGTCCCGTGCGTTTAGTTTGTGCCGGATTCATATGCTCCATCGTATCCAGAGCGGGCCTGTCTGAGAGGAATGAAGCGCCTGGTTATGGATGGTGTTATGTAAGTGCTGTGACAGCACGGCGCCGCGACCAACATCGGAGTATGGGGTGATGGTGTGGCGTCGGGCTGGGGACGTTGACCGAGGGCTCTGCGACAACGAGGGAAAGATCCTATGGGCACTGACTCTCCCTGGGGGGCAGGCACAGGCACGTCAATCTGGGCGGCCAAAAACCTGTGTATGGAAGTTCCTGAAGCGACCCATGTTTCTTCCGAAATAGCCGGGCCCTAACTCCGTCAGGTTGGGGTTCATAATGTTCTTGCAGTGGCCAGGGCTTCGAAGCCAGGTGTTGACGACCTGACGTCCGTGATTGGCCGAGTTTTGTACGCGACCGGTCTTTCGAAGGATGTTCTCTGCATAGCCTTCGAATCTGTACCCAGCCTCCCTGATACGGTCCACGGGAGTGGCCATGTCAGGCGAAGTGTGACCGAAGAAGTTCCGGTCGGCCATGTCGCTGCTGTGGCGGCGGGCAGCGCATCTCAGCAGGTCATTCGTCCCTAAGGGAGGAGCGGCTTCAAAGTGGCCATGCTGTCCGCATCGCCTCGCAGCGGAGCGGGCGCGGTTGGTGGCCGCCAGCACAGCCTCTTCAATCTGGATCCAAGCTGCGGGCCAGCGATCGTCGATCGCTTCGCATCCGAGCTGTCGGGTTTGGCAGTCATCGCAGATGCCGCCGCAGTCGACGCCTTCTTCTGTACCGTTCAATCGGCCATCGTCGCAGGAGGGCGCCTGACACAGGCCATTCATACAGTCAGGGTCAGCACAATCGGCGTCACTAGAGCAGGCTGAGCCAGGGACACAACCTGGGCAATCACCTCCGCAATCGATATCGGTCTCCAGGCCGTTGTGAACTTGGTCCTCGCAGGATGGCGTCGCGCAGCGTCCATTAATACATAGCTGGCTAATGCAGTCTTGACTCACTAAACATGTCAGCCCGCCAGTACATGGCGGGCAGTCGCCACCACAATCCGTCGCGCTCTCTAACCCATTGTGTAAGTCATCAACGCATGTAGGAGCCGCGCATCGCTCATTGATGCACCGTTGGTCCAGGCAATCGGTATCAAATCGGCAGCCCAACCCAGGCCCGCATGGTTCACAAAAACCACCACAGTCGGGCGCGGTCTCTCGTCCATTCTGAAGACCATCGTCGCAGGTCACCCTAGGAGGCCCAGGAGCAGCTCCAGGGGGACCGCTGTCATTGTGTGCGGTAGGCGCTACTTGCCCTGAATCTGAGCTCTCGGCGATGCCTGTATCCAGGAGGTGTGTAAGGTCGGCGTCGTTGGAGGCTGCACCTGATTCGGGCGCTGGGGAGCGACCCACTGACGTGTCTCGGACAGCCCACGGAAGAACGACGGAATCAGCGCCCTCCGGGAACTCGTCGGTCACGGACGTCCCTGAGGCACACCCAAGCAGCAGGACGCCTGCTGTCCAGCTAAAGCGTACCAGCATCGTCACTCCTATAGGTCAATGGACCGCACATGTGGGCGTCGGATCGGACTGCTTGAGCACCGGGATAACCGGGGGACGGCCGTGTGTTGCCGGCCAAAGCCCCATGAGAGATTCGGCTGCGTGGAGACGCAAAATCGAGCTTTAGATACCCCCTCAACTGAGTGAAGAAAGGATAAATTCTTCGAGCGTACCTTTTCACAGAGAGCGTCCTCGGGAGCCTGCAGCAGGTGGGCCGTCCACTGGACGAGCCACAGCTGAAACCTTACCCATTTTGACGACCGCTATCTGCCGCTGCCGGTGTCTTTGCGAGGGCTGTCTAGTCTCCTTAGCTTAAGTGTCCAGACGATTCTGTGTGTTTGTGGGGAGGACCGGCGCGGGCTCTCGCCCACGCCGGCCTTTAGCGCTTGCTTGATCGGCTACAAGGTCCCGACGGGCTAGGAGGCTGTCGGCGTCTTACGCGAAGACCAAGCGCAGGGAGGAGCATCAGGAGAGTCCATGGAGACGGAGCGGCGTCGATGTCACAATGGCAGGCTTCCGCCGTTTCGGTCGGACGGGCGCTCCTCGGTGGAGCCAGATCTCTTAAGCCTTGGTCGTCTTGACGGTCACTCTCCGTGACAGGGGCGACGTCCTCAATGCTGCTGTCTTGTGCGTCCGAAGGCTGCGTGGTGTTTGGGTCGGTGTCGAAGACGCACTGAGCGGTACCGTTGATGTATTCACAACGCTCTCTGAAGGGGCACTCGATGCGGGCGCATCCGTCGATTTCACACAGACCGTTTACGCACCGTAGGCCCTCGCTGCAGGCGACTCCGACGCACACATCCTCTGCACATGCTCCTTCGATGCATATTTGCCCATCTGGGCAACCTAAGCCTCCACAGAGGTCAGGGGTACATACTCCATCTTGGCACGACTCAAAGAGAGGGCAGCTGAGACGGGCGCAGCTGGGAATGCACTGGCCGTCTCGGCAGAACTGGCCGCTCTCACAGGATACGTCCCCGCACGGGTCAGGGACACAGTCGACGCCATCGCATTGGAGGCCGTCGTCGCACCCGGTCGTAGTGCAGTCATCGGGACCGCACTCGCCCTGCCAGCAGATCTCTCCCTCCTGGCACTCCGGGCCGTCTTCGCACAGATCAACGCAGCCACCAGTCTCAGCGCTGCATTGCTGTCCGGCTGGACACTCCGTGTAGTCGCAGGCGGCGAGGCATAACCTCACCTCCGGGTCGCAGGTAAGGCCGATGACCGGACATTCATTTCCCGCACAGTTTGGACGACATTGGCCTTGATAGCAGGTGAGCCCGCCTTCACAGAATGCCTCCTCGTCGGTCTCACCGTCGCAGTCGTCATCGATGTCATTGCAGAGCTCTTCTGTTAACTCGCCACAGCCGCCGCAGACGTTGCGGACAGTCTCATCGATGATCCCGTCGCAGTCGTTATCCACCCCGTCGCAGACTTCATCGGTTGGAGATTGATCCGGTACACACTCAACGAGACCATCGGAGCAGGACCCGCGCCCGGCGGCACAGACACCAGGCTGGCCGGTGGCGCAGAGCTGATGGCGGGATAGGTTCTCGTCTATCTTTCCATCGCAGTCGTTATCGACTCCGTCGCAGAACTCATCGCTTGAGCATATATCGTTAATTGCTCCTCGGCCCCAGCGAAGCCCCACACAGAGCTCGTCGCTCTGCTCGCCCGGTCCTAAAGGCCCCAGTTCGTAGGTCATAGCCAATGTCACATCAAAGCCCTCATCAGTGACGCCGTCTCGATTAGTATCGGCCGGCTCTAGGTTCTTGTTGATGGTCCCAACGAGAGGCCGACAGTTCGTCGCATTTCCTATTCTGGTGACCTGGTTGGAGAAGGCGCCCACCTCCCAGCCCACGAGTAGGCGGTCTGCATTGTCGAGTGAAGACATCCCTAGGTACGTCGTCGGAGCATGAGGGTCGTCTCCGTGATCAAACTCCCAAAGTGTCCGGGGGTCATCGGTGGTCGCGCCGTAGTCATTTGAGAGGCCGCCTTCGCCAAAGTAGAGGTCACCGTCCAGGTAATGAGTCAGCGTCGCTGACTGCATGCGGCGAGGGGAGGTGTTGGTCGCCGTGTAGCACTTTTCATATTGAGTACAGTTCAAACGGTACTCAGCGGTGAAATGTAGGTCCCCAACACTGAACTCACTGGTGATCTTTCCGTTGGCGTGCTGCCTCGAGACAGCTTGATCAGCTAAAAAATGGGACATCCTAGGGTGCCCGTCGATGCTCTGGCAGACGAACATGGTTGACGT
>CALELH010000243.1 GCA_937902595.1 uncultured Myxococcales bacterium | reverse complement strand
TGACGGAGCAAGGCATAGGGAAAGGCCAAGTGAGGTCGGCTCGCCGAGGACTCACCGCGGCATTGATCTGTCTCCATAAAGCGCTCCGAAAACTGAGGCATTACGAACTACAAATCATGACCCTGCGGCGTATCGCGCAGCTTCAAACTGACGCCAAGAGCAGCGCTTGGCGACTGGGCCACACGTATTCGGCGCTCACAGAGGCGCTCACTGAGCAGTCGAGATACGACGAGTGTCAAAGAGAAGGTCAGAAAGCGCTGGATCTGTTCAACAAGTCAAAACAACAGAACCCCAGCTCCCGAGCGGGGCTTCATTTCCGACTCGCAAAATGTGCACGACGAGGCGGAGTCGCTGATGACGATGCAGAAGCGCGGGCCCGGGCCCATCTGCGGCGCGCCGCGACTCTGTTCGAGCAAGCCGACAGACCTAGGAGCGTGGGGCGTAGCCTGATCCAACTGGCTCGTTCCCTCATGCGCCAAGAAAACTTCCATGAGGTACTGCATGTCCTAGAAGACGGCTGCGCAGCGGCTCGGCGAGTGAATGACCACGGCACTTTGGTCCTTGGGATGACGTTACAAAGCGAAGCGCATGGGGCGCTAGGCGCTAAACAGGACGAGCTTCGCGTTGCCCAGGAGGCGGCGCGTATCGCAAAGAAGCATCGGAGTAAGCCAAAAGCCTTCTACAAGGACGCGCTACGAAGACTCGCGGCAGCCTACGAAGCCCAGGACAGATTCGCTGAGGCGCGCCGAGTCAAATTGCAGTTGGTGAAGCTCGCCAAGAAAACTGGCGGCGTTCTCACCGGTCTAGTGGAAGCGGCTCACCAAGGGGTCTTCTTCTTTGGCAAAGGAGACCAAACCAGAGCCGAAGAGCAAGTCCAAAAGTTCATGGATGGCATCTACGAAAAGGTAAACCCCGATAGCTACGTAGGTCGCGTGGCGATTAGTCTCCAAATTGGTCGTTACGTAGCGAGGGGCAAGAGCCCTGAAGCGAGGGCGCTGATCGAGGTCGCACTGGAGGGGACTTACTACGCGAAAGCCTCGAAAAAGGAACGCGCCGAACTCCACGGAAAGCACGCGGAATTACTTTTGCTTGAGGGTAAGCCCGCCGAGAGCCAGATGGCTATTCAACGCGCCTACGCACAGCTAGACGCTTCCAAGAGACCACCCGGGAACGTGCTCAGAGCGCACGCTCGCGTTCTCATCGCTCTAGGGAAATACCGCGAGGCACACGAAACCGCGTCACAACTTCCAACGCAGAAGGATCCGACCCTGCAAGTCCCCCAGATCGAGATGGTGACAGCGTATCAGGCAGGACTCAGGGAAGAGGCCTTAGAGACGGCAAAGAGGGTCCTAGCCAAGAGAGAGAGTACACTCGGAGCTCAGCTGATGACCGGCACAGACGATGAGCGACGAATGGCCGTGCAGGAGATGAGGCTCTTCTCTGAGTGGTTGATCACCGTTGCTCTCGACTCCGCTTCACCCGGCTTTAACCGGCTCGCCGCCGAGCTCGCGCTGAACACGCGCGGACGAACACTGGAAGCGCTTAGAGAGTCCAAGCTCTGGCTGGCTCGCGATGGCAATGACACGGCGCGCGAGCTCATGGCGCGCATCCGAACACGACAGAACAAGCTCTCCCAGTGGTCTCTACGGATAAAAAAGGAGCCAAAACGCGCTCAACGGGCGATGCGCAAGATCGCGACAGAGCTCGCAGAACTACAGGATAAGGTCGCGAGCATCCTCGAGGGAAACCCTGGTGTATCTAGCGCGCTCAAGCCCGACCAGGTGACCGAATTGCTCCCGAATAACGGCTCCTTACTCGCCTACTTCCCCTATCGACCGTATGGCTCCGCGCTCTTTAGAAAATACGTACCTCGAGAGAGCAGCAACCTACCGCACCGATTCGCCGTACTGGTGCTGACGAAGAATGAAGCGCCCGCCTGGTATGACCTCGGTGAGGCCGCACTGATTAACGCTGAGGTCAAGGCGCTACGTAATAGCCTCGCCAACCGAAATGGTGGCTATGAATCTGCGTCCCGTCGGCTCAGAGAGATGCTCTTGCCGGCCCGTATAACAGGGATAAACAAGCAAAAGCAGCTGCTGCTCATGCCTGGGGGTCGCCTCAATCTCGTGCCCTTCGCAGCCCTGACTATGCAGGATGGCCGTTTCTTAGCCGAGACGCACACGCTTCGCTATCTCTCCTCAAGCCGCGATCTCATTAAGCCCGGACCTGGCCGCACCACGTCAGCGCCTCTGATATTCGCAAACCCAGAGTTTGGGCCGACGAAAGACGCCACCAAGTCTGCGGTCGCCACGAGGACGGGTACCGAAGGATTTACGATGCTGCAGGGCACGCATAATGAGGCCCTCGCCATCCAAACCACTTTGGGGCTCCCAAGAGACAGACTTCAGATAGGAGCGACCGCCTCGGAGTCCGCCCTCTACGCCGCTAAGTCTCCCATCATTTTGCATATCGCCACTCACGGATTCTTCACCCCAAGAAAGGCCATATCGAAGACGGTCGGTGCGCTCAGTACGCGGCGAGCTCTCAATAATCCCATGCTGAATTCAGGGATCGCCCTGGCCGGCGCTAATCACCTGGGGGACGGCACGCCCGGAAATGACGGAGTCCTCACCGCCCTTGAGGCTGTCGAGCTTCACCTAGATGAGACCGAACTCGTTGTGCTCTCAGCCTGCGAAACAGGCTTGGGCACAGTTGACTCCGGTGAAGGCGTCTACGGCCTCAAACGCGCGCTCTCAATCGCGGGCGCACGCTCCCAAGCGGTGACTCTTTGGAAGGTTGATGATGACGCGATGGCAGCCCTCATGGCGCAATTTTACGACAGGCTGAAGAGCGGCGAGGATCGAGTCGACGCCCT
>CALELH010000242.1 GCA_937902595.1 uncultured Myxococcales bacterium | reverse complement strand
GAGGCGGCGATAAAGTCATGTCTTGATGACATAGACGGTAAGCCTCTCAAGAAACGGTAAGCCGCTCAAGAAACGGTAGGCCGCTCAAGAAATAGTCTCCACTCAATACAATTATGCATATACAGGAAGGAGGACGTCATGCTGACGACCGCCGACTTTAAGAAGGGTCTACGCATCGAGCTGGATGATGCTCCATGGACCATCGTAAAGATGAGCATTCATTCGCCGAGCGCTCGAGGCGCTTCGACCTTGGTTAAGGCGAGATTAAAGAACGTGCTTACGGGTCAGGTCTCCGACCGCACCTTCAAGTCAGGTGAGAAGTTCGTGGAGCCCGATCTTCAGATGCGAGCCTCTCAGTACCTCTACTCTGAGCCTGATGGGAATGACACGATCTATCACTTCATGGATTCATCGAACTATGAGCAGTTTGAGCTCCGTAACACCGATCTCGAAGAAGAGTCGCGGTGGCTCGTAGAGAACCTCGAGATCAAGGCGGTCCTATACAATAACGCCGTGGTTGGTATCGAGCTTCCACAGTTCGTTGAGTTGGAGGTCGACAGCGTTGAGCCCGGTTCACGTGGGGACACTGCGAGTGGTGGCGTGACGACGACCGCTTATACCGCCTCAGGAGTGAGAGTCCAGGTGCCGTTGTTTATCAAAGCCGGCGACGTCATCCGAATCGACACAGGGACCGGGGACTTCAAGGACCGCCGCAGTTGATTGCCATGGGGAGGCTGGTCGCGACTTGCTGATTTGGTCTTCCCAGGAACTCGCCCGATAAGTTTTTTCGCCGCCGCGCTTATTTTCTCTCAAGTTTCGCTCGAGACGGCCGATCTATTGGTCGTGCTATTACAATTCCCAAATGAGAGCGCCGAGTTTCGTGCCGAACGAACAGAGGCGATGGACGGCTTCCGGCATCTATGTCGAATGCCGGTTATCAGACAGTATGGCTTAGAGGCAGAGGACCTCGGCCTGTACGTCGCGAACTGTGAGCATTGTGGTCACATCACGGCGCGTCTTCACGCGATGCCCGATATCCCGAGGGACCTCGACATCGTCTCCTTTGAAGAGGAGCTTCGTGTTCGAGCCTTAGACCCTCGCTTTGGTTGGGTCCCACCTCATTGTCCTGAGTGCGGTGAGCTTGAGCCCAAGCCTATCTCCGCCATCTATGGTCGATATCTCCCTGAGATTCAGAAAGATCTACAGGTCATGCTGGTTCGCGGTGGTGATCGCATCGTTGATGTCGATTATTGGCTGATGGATTCTGATGGTGAGTCGAGGCAGTTTGAGAAGCCTCAGGACTGCATGGGGTTCGCCGATGAGGTCGGCATTCCTCTGTGCCTGCGGAGTCTGTGGAGGAGCTTCATTATGGAGCACACCTACTCAGCGGCGATCTCGGTCTATCAGGTTCAGCCTGGCTACTTCATTGGGCTTCGACCGTTTGCAGAGTCAGATGATGATGTCGACCGAATGGCGCAGCCATTCTTCCAGTGGATTGAGAGCATGCAAGCCGAGGGTGGCTATGATGTGATCGCCTACCTGAGAGACCTCGAGGATGACGATTTACCGATCACCTATGCTGATTCGTATCACACCTGGCTAGCTGGCTTCGCTTCAGAGATAAAGCGGGCAGCCATCGACCCTTTCCTCTTCGTGGACAGCGACAGCTTCGTCCAGGCTCTTGATCGTCACGCAGGAAATTACGGACTGAGCGCGGAGCGGGACAGTGACAAAGACACGCTCTTTGTAAAGATAAGTGGAGGAGAGATTGAGGCGAGGATTAACGTCGCCCCCCTCCTCTTCAGGACAATTCATGAAGGGCTCACTTTCGAGCAAGGCATTCGGAGCTATTTCCACGAAGAGCTCAAAGCGTTGTCTGTGACCGCTGAGGTCGTCCCCCTGGTCAGAGCAGCCCTGCCTGATTACGAGGTGAGCGTGCAGCGGGGACACTACATCGATGTGGTGGATGATGAAGGGGAGTCTACAGGATTCGCTGATGCGGTCCGCATCGCGACCGCGTACGACCCACGAAACCACGCTGAATTCATCAAGCTCATCGGTGAGCTTGCGCCCGACGCCGTCCCCGTCGCGGTGACCCTTGGAGTGCCCACCGCTGGCCATCTCGCGCCGGTGATCGTTAGAAAAACCGCCTGAAATCTGCCGCACGCGTTGACCGAGGTCATCGCGATCCGTAGGATGCCGCCTCCGATATGGTGATTCGAGGCGATTCATGGAGTTCCTTACAGAACTGAAGCGAACGCACCGCAACGGCGAGTTGCGGGCGGCGAATGTAGGCGATGAGGTGGTTTTGATGGGCTGGGTGAACACCCGGCGCGATCATGGAGGCTGCATCTTTATCGATCTTCGCGATCGAGAGGGGATCACCCAGATCCGCTTTGATTCCACCGTGGACGCCGATCTGTACGAGCTGGGTGGCCAACTCCGTAACGAGTACGTCCTCGCGATCTCCGGCGTCGTCGAGAGTCGTGGTGAGAACAGTAATCCACGAATGAAGACCGGTGAGATCGAGGTCTTGGCGAAGCGCGCCGAGATCATGAACG
>CALELH010000241.1 GCA_937902595.1 uncultured Myxococcales bacterium | reverse complement strand
GACTCCTGTCCGAGTCACGATCGAGCCGGGGATGGCTTTTGGCACGGGGACACACGCGACCACTCGCGGATGTATGAAGATGCTAGACCGCTTGCTCGCAGACAGACCTAGCATGCGGATCTTAGACGTTGGCTGCGGCTCCGCCATTCTAGCCATCGCCGCGGCACTCATGGGCCACTCGGTGGTTGGTGTAGATATTGATGGCGATGCTTTGAAGAGCGCGGCTGACAATCTAAAACTCAACGCAGTAGAGACGGCTGTGACTTTGGTCGAGGGGACGGCAGCGTCCATTGGAGAATCGTTCCCGATAGTGATCGCCAATATTCTAGCCCCTATCCTCATCGAGAACGCGGAGGCGATTAGCGAGCGTTGCGCGACCGACTTGATTTTGTCAGGGCTGATGCCAAAGCATGAGTCCGATGTTGTCGCCGCTTATCACCACTTCACGGTGGTCGAGCGCTTGGTGGAGGGAGAGTGGGTCGTGTTGCACATGACGCGAACAAAATGAGTGTTCGTGTTCCACTGCATGGGGCGAACCTGAGAGATGGCGGCCCGTGGAGCCTTGACGAAAGGGCAGCCCACTATCTGTTACGTGTCCACCGGCTTCGAGAGGGGGATCTTGTCACCGTCTTTTCGCGAGATGGTGTGGAGGTCTCGGCTCGTTTAGTCGCCGGTGATCCATGGGTATTGAACGCGCAAGGTGAGCCTCGCGAGGGATTGACGGCTGCGCCTGTTATCGTGTGTTACGCCCTCCCAAAGGGAGACAAGGTTGACCGGGTGGTACGGCAGTTGACGGAGCTGGGCGTCGAGCGTCTACTCCTGTTTGGCGGGGCGCGCAGTGTGGTTAAGCTCTCTCCTGAACGGGCGAAGAAGAAGCTGGAGCGATGGGATAGAATCGCGTCCGAGGCAGCGCGTCAGTCCGGCCGAGCCGACAGCCTGATTATCGAAGGTCCATTCACCCTCAATGAGGTACTTGAACGCACAGCTGCAGGATCCCAGTTGGTCTTTGAACCAAGCGCAGATGGGACTTTGGACCGCCACGAGTGGTCGTGCCCGGTGTCATTGTTTATCGGACCTGAAGGTGGTTTTGCAGCCGAAGAGTTGGCTGTGATGTCCGAATCGGGGGTGCACGCGGTCCGCTTAGGACCTCTGGTCATGCGCACCGAGACCGCAGCTCCCGTTGCAGCGGCTCTCGTTCTCGAAAAGATTGGAGCGCTCTCTTGAGCGTGGGGATAGAGGATGCCCGGCTAGGCACTGACCTAGAGGTCACGGTTGCCCCATTTTGGCGCCGATTGCTGGCTGACCTCATTGATCTAGCGCTCCTGGTGTTCCTTGGCCTCCTGTTGTGGAGTGCTGGGGTTCTCACTCCAGGGTCGCTCCCCGAGATGCGGTTCGATTGGATCGACTACGCCGCTGATTTAATCGCCAACCACCGGTTCACATTCTATCCATTCTTCGCAATGTGCGCATGCCTCGGAGCTACGCTCGTCCTATCATCCAGGGCGATCATAGGCGCATCTCTAGGGGAACGGGTCATGGGCTTAGCGTTGGTGGATCGTTCCGGAGAGCCAGCCAAGATCAGTCGCGGCGCTGTGCACCTCTTAGGTACATGGTTAGGTCTGGTCTTTCTACTACAGGGCTATGTTTGGGCCGCCGTGGATAAGAACCGTCAAGGGGTCGCCAACTACCTCTCCGGAACACTCCTCATCGTCGTCCCAGCTGACGATTGAGAGTAGAAAGCGAATTCGCGCGCGCGTAGCGCGTGTATCCAGGAGCGATCTGGATTACCTTATTCACCGGGGGGCCAGAGGCAGGTGGATGAATCGAGAGCGTGACGAACGACGTTGGCGGCGAGTAGCGGAAGTCCTCTTGGACGAAGCTCACCATATGTCGACGACCAAGACCCGTGCTGAAAAGCTCGTAGAGGTCGCCCAGATCTGGGATGGACAACTGCATGAACCAGCGAAGGCGTCTGGGTTTTACGCCGAAGCAGCTGAACTCGATCAGGCGATAGCTCCGAAGGCGATCAAGTTGCTCATGGGGCTCGCCCAGAGAACGGGAGAGGCCGCAGTCAATCGGATCCTCTTAGACGTCTTGGAGCGAACCGGCAGAGAAGCAGAGCTGATCAAAGCCCTTCAGTTTATCGCTGACCGTGAAGCCGATCCCGCTGGTGCGCTAGTGCTTTATTTGAAGGCGGGCTTTATGGCCGCCGAATCAGTCGGCGACCGTCTGGCGTCAAGGGCCTGCCTTGTCTCGGCCCATCGGGTTGCTGAAGACGCGGGCGACCTCAAGGTTCTGGAGCAAGCGACAAGACACCTAAAGATCTGGCCCGCAGATGAAGTAGTCGCAGCCCTTAGAGCCATGCTCTTAGTAGAGAATGAGCGCGCTCAGGATGCCGTCGATACGCTCGTAACCGCCTCGATTCACGCGTCAGAGTCAAAGGTAAAGGCGAAACTTCGTTTGCGCGCTGCGGCGGTCGCCGTTGACGTGACAGGCCAGGCTACTGAGGCCGTCACATACTTGCGTGATGCGTTGGCGCTCGAGCCCTCCGTCGCTTCGCAGGCACGTGAAGTGCTCGATTCGATCATAGAGAGCTGGTCCATGTCTGTGGACCTAGGTGAACTCTTAGTAGAGGTCCTGGACACGCTGGGAGACTCCGAGCGCGCCCAACATGTCTTGGGTCAATGTGTTCAGGTCGCTGACGTGAGTCGCAAGGGAGAGTTGCTGCTTAAACAAGCGACACACGCCGAAGAGAATCTTCGCGGCGCAGAGCGGGCGTTTGAGTTGTTTCACCAGGCTGCGTTGGTGACGGTTGATGACATTGAACCATGCATCGCAGGGATGCGTCGCGCAGCCTGGGAAGGGGTGGACGGCGCCTTTGATGTGCTCACTGATTTTCTGGGGCAAGTACAACGTTGGTCCGACCTTGTAGAGCTCTTGGATGGTCAGGCCATGCTCAGCGCCGACGATGTTGAGCGGGCGGCGACGACCTACGCCATAGCTCAGATCCTTGAAGAGCATGTAGAAGATTTGGATGGCGCCCTGTCTCACTACCTCCAGGCGTTTCGCCTAGACGACACCATCGAGGAGTATGCCCTCGCCGCTGAGCGGATTTACCGTAAACAGGGCCAATGGGACATGGTGGATAATCTCCTTGAACGGAGATTTGAACTCACTGAAAGCCAAGAGAAGCGGACGACTATCCGTGTCGAGCAGGGCGTGGTGCGCCATCGGCATTTGGGAGAACATTTAGCAGCGTATGACATCCTCCGAGAGACCCTGCGGGAAGCGGGAGGAGACAGCTCAAGCATCGTGTATCCAGCGCTGTCTGACCTCGTCCTGGATGTCTGGGCCTTTCCGGTCATCGAGGAGGGGCTGAGGGCCAGGATCGCCGCCGCCGACTCAAGTCGCCGTTCTGCTCGGTTAACCCAGGAACTCAGCTTCCTTTACCTGGAGTTTATTCATGATACGGACAAGGGCTTGGCTCTCTTGCGAGAGGCCGCGGACTCTTGTCCCGCTGACCCGACTGTCTTCGAGAGGGTCACTCAGCAATATGAACGCCACGCCGATGACCTGCTTTTGGCTAAGTGGCTCGAGGGTGTTCAAGAGCGTCCATTGGATGCGGCTTTTAAGTCCGACATCTTGGAGCAGGCCGCCGAGATTTATGACACTTTGAAAGCCGACTGGCTCATCGTACGGCGCCTCTGGGAGGCGCGGTTGCGAATTTCGCCTGCCGACGTAGACCTCGTAAACACCGCGGTTAACGTCGCTCAGAGTGAAGGCGATGATGAGATGGTGGCCTGGGCTCTCAGCACTGCGCTAGAAGCGAGCGATGGTGAGAGTAAGACTTCAGAGTTGACGCGGCTTGGGTGGATGCGTCAGCTCGCTGAATCACATCGAGCCCAAGGTGATGTTGGGGCAGAGGTTAGACACCATCGGGCAATCTTGGCGCAATGGCCCTTGGACCGAGACGCTTTTGATGCGCTTCATCGGTGCTATTCCGAGCAGTCAGACTGGCGGAACCTGGTGGAGTTATTGCGGGATACGGTCTTGGTGAGGGAGCAGGGAGACGCTGGACTTGATGTCCCTGGGAGATTGGAGTGGGCGCGGGTTATGCGCTCTGAACTCGAGGACAATCAGGCAGCAGCGGCGGTGCTTGAGCCTCTG
>CALELH010000240.1 GCA_937902595.1 uncultured Myxococcales bacterium | reverse complement strand
GTCGACGATGAACTCGATGGAGACGGCTTAGACCTCATCACAGGAGCGCCGCCCTTCATGCCTCTAGGGTCTGGCATCCTCCCCAAGGATCCTCAGAGGGCGGCGGGCCGCTTCGAACTTCTAGGTGGCGTCGAAGACTATTATCTAACGGCGAGTCGAAATCTCACACCAAACGGTGTGGTCGTCGTTCTAATGGATGGCCATGGTGCTCAGCGTAATCTGGAAGCAGCTCGTGGATCCGGCCTGCACCCTCAGCGGCGGATCGATGTGCTCCCCAGACCCGGACACCCAGCCACATACTCTATCTGCGTCGCAGGCCGGAGCCCGGCCGAATTGATGGCGAGCGAGATCTCAATGCGTGGACCATCTGGCGACCTATGGACCCCCGAGTACGCAGCGATAAGGCAGCATCTGGATCTGCCCGGAGGAATCGATTGATACGGAACATTTATTCGAGCGCTTGCCTATTGTTGGTGATGGGGATCACGATCCTTATAGCCCACTCGCCCGCAGCCGCCCTCGACCAGCGCACCTACCCGAACCAAGGACGAAGCGTTCAAATCTCGCTCTCTTCGTCATGGTTCCTCCTTGATGCGCCCTCCCTCGAACGTCAGGCCCTCGACCGCTTCGTCGACGATCATTTCAAACGCGCGCGCGTGAAGCGGGTTGAGCCTCTCCTCGCGGATCGGATCGCGATTCAACTTGAAGGTCTCGACGACTCCGCGGCCGCAGACGTCGCCAGGAGGCTTACTCGCTCATCTCGGATTCTCCGTGCTTGGCCCGCATACGAAAGATTTAGCGGCGTCGGCTTCTTCGATGACCAGCTCCTCATCAGCTCAGAGAGTAGGCCGACCTCGAAGGTTCTTCGATCGGCCGGGGTTCGCCTCATCGGCCCGTCACGTGTGCCAGGTATTTGGCGAGCACAAGCCACGGATGGAGACGCCATCGCGGCGGCGTGGGCCTTGACCCGGCACATCGGGATCCGCTGGGCAGAGCCGGACCTGATTCGCCACGTCGAAACCTACGAAACAACGAATGACCCCCAACTGCAGGAACAGTGGCACCTAGAGGCAACTGATGGAGTGGGTGACATCAATGTGAGCCAAGCCTGGGATATTACTTTTGGTAACCCAGCCATTACCATCGCGATATTCGATAATGGCGTCGACATGGATCATCCGGATTTGGCCCCAAATATCGTGGGTGGTTTTGACGCGGTCGACGGGGACACAAACCCCGAAGCCGAGTGCATCCAGAGCTTCGATGGAGCGAGCCCGGCTGCCTCATGCCCAGAAAACCGTCCATTCCGCGCCAGCCATGGCACCGCGGTCGCAGGCATCTCGGCCGCGCGAGGTGACAATAAAATCCTGGGCTCAGGGGTCTGCCCCATGTGCACCCTGTATCCGGTGAGGCTGCTGTCCGGTGGCGGTGTGCGCACCATCACGACGGCAGGTGCTTTTATGGACGCTGCTCAGAACGGATCAGCGATCATCAATAACAGCTGGGGCCCGCAGCTCACCCGGTTCTTCCCTCTCGCGACCGCGGAAAAGGAGGTCCTCGACGAGATCACGACGACGGGTCGAGATGGGCTGGGCGTCGTCGTTGTTTTCGCGGCTGGCAATGACTATTTCACACCCGCGGGAGCGAACCCATACGCCTCACACCCTCAGGTCATCACAGTATCTGCGAGTACGAAACAAGACGACTTCGCCTGCTATAGCAATTACGGGCGAGTCATCTCGGTGTCCGCCCCGAGTAAGGGCTGCAATAACCGAGAGCCAGGTCTCCGAACCACCGACTACGTTGGACGCGAGGGCTACAGTGGATCTGACTTCGCTCAGGACTTCGGAGGGACCAGCGCGGCGTCACCGGTCGCGGCGGGCCTGGCGGGCCTCATTCTGTCGGCGAACCCAGACCTCACTGCTCAACAGGTCCGACTCATCATGCAGGCGACGGCCGAGCGTATTGTGGCTGACAAGAATGACTGGCTTCAGATGGTGGGTGTGGACCTGGCTGACGTCTTTCGATACGACAAGAACGGATTCAGCCGCGGCTTTGGCTATGGGCGAATCGACGCAGGCAGGGCTGTGGCCTTGGCCCTCGATCCTCCAAGCGTCGGAGGTCTGTGCAGCAAGGAGTGCGGCGCATGCATCGCCGGTCGTTGCGCCCCCCTCTGCCAAGGGGATCGTGACTGCCCTGCCTCAAGCCAATGTACCTTTATAGGCCCCGATGTTCGCGCCTGCGTGATGACCACTCCGGCGGCATCTCAAGACGGCCAACCCTGCTCATCGGACTGTGAGCTGTGCGTGGAGGCCCCGGACACCAATATTCTCCGTACATCGGTGTGCTCTAGCTTCTGTACCTCAGACGAAGACTGTCGGTTTGGTTTCGACTGCCGCTCGATAGATGAAGACGGGAGCAAGGCATGTATTCCGGGCAACCAAGAGTGCGGAGCACCTTGGGGGACTGTCCGCTGTCAGAGTGACGTCGTGGTCGAGAGTAAAGGTGAGCAATATTGCTCCTGTGAGTGCGTTCCCGGGACGCAGGCCGCTTGTCCCGATGGATTTCTCTGTAAGAACGTAACCTGTCGGAGGTCCCGTGGGACCGTCCTCTGCCAGGAGGCGGAGAATAACTTCTCGGCGAACTACACCCCACAGTGTCTGCCAGACCCCAACATTCAGAGGGCCTGCAGTGGGCATCGGGACTGTAGCGGAGGCCTATTCTGTATCGAAGGTGTCTGCGCCGCTGACCGAGGCCCCGGTGGATGTGATGTCTGTACAGCCTGCGAAGCGGACGCCGACTGCATTGATGGCGAGACCTGCGTCGACACTCGGAGAGGCAAGCGATGCCTACCGAGCTGCGAGGTCGGCCTGAACGCGATGTGTCCGGCTGATTCAGTCTGTACTAACATCCCTGGACCTGCTGGATATCACTGCGTAAACCCTGACTATGACCGAAAAGGTATCTGTCCAAGAGCATACCGCTGCGAGCAAGATGGACGCTGCTTTAACGAAGATGACTGCGATGGGGTCAGCTGTACGAATAACGTCTGTGGTGATGCATCGGAAGACGCCTCAACACCCGACGCAGCTTCCGAGGCCACGGACGGGGGCGTCGCGGACGCTGACCCCCTCCCCGACCGCGGAATCGTACTACTCAATAGTGAGGCACCGAGGGATGCGGGGGGATGCACAAGCAGCCCCAGTCACTCTCCATTAGGCTATTGTCTAATAGGGTTAGTAGCGCTGTGCCGCCTGAGAAGGCGGCGATAAACGCTCGCTCTAGAAGTGGACCCCACCGTTCAAAGTCACGGCGCGGTTGAAGATCTCATCGTCCTTGTTCGCGGGCTTCCCGGCGATGGTCGCCAGGCCATGCTTGTAGGTCAGCTGTAGCGAACCGATCAGCTTCATGCTGTTGCTCAAAGCGAAGAAGATACCTGCACCTACGGTCAATCCCAGGTCAGCAGACTCAAGATCCTTGGTGGCGTCCTTGTTCTTCTTTCCGTTCAGGCGTGCCTCGGAGCTCATCAGCAATGCAGCGTAGGGACCCGCCAACACGTAGATCGACATCAGCCGGCTCGCCGAGAACCTCAACAGGCCCTGGCCACCCAACTCGAGATAATTGAGTGTCAACTCGAGTTCGATGTCATCTCCGCCCATCACGGACGTCTCGGAGGTCACATTTCTAGAGGAAAAGAGGCCTTCCCCACGGACGCTGAATGCGCGCGTCATCGACTTGTCAAAGGTGACGCCGCCGTGAAAACCTAATCCGCGCTCGTAGTCAGGAGCCTCGTCACAATCACACTCCAAGGAGCCGAAGGCGACGCCAAGCGAGAGGCCATAGGTCCCCTTCGCCAGCTGACGGTCGATCAATCCAGGGCCTGCGGCGCGACGCTTCTTCGCTTTTTTCCGCTTCTTGGTCGCGACACTCGTCTCCGTTGAATCAGCCCAAACAGGGCTCGCCGTGAAGGCGACAAGCAGGGACGTCGCCAAGAGACTCAAGAGTAATTTCTTCAATGTGGTCATCTCCAAAGCAAATTAATGACTGAGAGGCTGGTGTGTAGCGATGACTCGCCAGCCTCAAGAACACGCGCACGATAACACTTCATGGCTCCCCGTCAACGCTCGGCGCCGACCCAACCGCGTGGCGCTCTGATCACGACCTCCTCGTCAACAACGCGCCCGATTTCGGCACCGAGCTTACGGTGGGCAGCGTAGCGGTCGACGGGCACCCGCTCGCACTTAATCTTAACCGTCTGCACGATCTCGAGACGCGTCTTGGTCCGCTTCACCGACCGACCATAGTAGAGACACTCTGACTCTAAGATTGTGCTCTTTGGCGCACGCTCAAATCGTCCACCTTCAGGCGCGGTCAACTCGACCTTCCAGGTCTCAGTCCTCGGTGTACCAAGGAGGAGCGGGTATCTGCGCTCAGGCAGAACAAACCAGGCGCTCGGGTTCCAAACAATGGGCACCCTCATTCGGAGAGACCGTCCCTCTGTTCTCACCACGTTGGGGGCTTTGAGAGTCAAGCGAATCTTCGCCGGCTTAACGACCTCGGTGACGGCTACGGCGAGATGCTCAACCATCTTGGCGCTCGGGAGAACACCGACGACGATGCGCCGAGCGAGAAACTGCTTCAGAGTCTCTGGATTACGAGCCGACTTTCGAAGGTACTCGCCTATCCTGCCCTTCGCCGACAGTTCAAGCTCGCCGGAGAGACTTCCATCCATCTCGATCTGCGCGATCAGATCCTTGGAGGTGATGTCTAACTCAGGAGCCTGAAAGCCAATCTGGCGCCACGTGTGCGTCTTTTGGTTTGGGTCGAAGACAAGAGACCAAGTTCCTTGGTCGTCGTGCCGAAGGACGTCCACATCCAAAGCGTCCACCGTCGGATCATAGAACCGTCCGGTCTCAAGGCCCTCTTGTGCCGGAACGTAGACAATG
>CALELH010000239.1 GCA_937902595.1 uncultured Myxococcales bacterium | reverse complement strand
TGAGTGACCCCAATCCCCCAATCTAGCCCTCTAGCCACCGCCTCTCTACCAGCATCAGACGAACCTGAGTTTTCTTGGTGTTCTGTCGATCTTATTGGACACTCTGGCCGAGGGACCGTATACGGGTTCGCTCGCGCGTAAAGGCGGTAAATACCGTCAGCGGAATGAATATTGGCTGAATCAGCACGTCTAGTGGGCGCGTTGGGGGGTCGTTCTGGGTGTATCTACACCGGCTCAGCCCATGACTTCGATGTCGAAGAAAACAGCCAAACATTAGCTCAAGGAAGCCAAACGATGCCAAATGCACAAGCCTTGGTCCATGCCTGTGAAGAATCCAGAGTCTCTATCGCCCGCATCGGCGATCAACTCAAGGTCATCGCTTCGGAGGCGATTTCAAAAGGCCAGACCGTCTTGGTTGTCGAAGGCCGAGAGACTGACATCCCGTCCATGTACTCCGTTCAGATCTCGGAGGATCGCCATGTGGATCTCGATGATCCAGCTCTCGTCGATCAGTATCCAGAGAGGTATCTGTGGCGATTCCTAAATCATCACTGCCGACCGAACGCTACGCTTGTCGGACGTTCTCTCGTCGCGATCGCTCACATTAACGAGGGTGATGACGTCACCTTTAACTACAACTCTAACGAGTATGACATGGCCTGCCCCTTCGAGTGCTGGTGCGACGCCCATGGCGCCGATGTATCTCGACAGGTTCATGGCTACAAGTATCTCAGCGAAACCGAGCGATCTCTCATCGCCAATTTCGCGGCGCCACATGTGAAAGCTTTGGCTTCACAAGAGCGCTAAGACCCCCCGATGTTCAGGGGCCTAAAATCACTCAATTGGGAGCGAGCCGTGGAACCTACCGACTCGAAAAATCAGCATGAGACCGTCAGCCAATCACGGCCGACGACCTTGCATGGTTTTTTCGATGCCGCCGCCGCGCGATGGCCAAACAACGTCGCCATCGATGTTCCTCCTGCCCATGGTCGTCCCGAGCGCGAGACCTTCACCTACGCGCAGGTAGAGCGCTTAACCAGCGCGTTAGCCGAGTCGATCAAGCAGCGCGTTACCGACGAATGTATCGTCGCTATTTTGCTCCCGAGAGATGACGAGCGAGTCTTTGTAGCTCAGCTCGCAATACTCAAAGCAGGGGCGGCCTATTTGTGCCTGGATCCGAGCTTCCCAGACGACCGTTTACACTTCACCCTCGATGACGCTGCGCCTGTCTTGGTGATCGCTGAGGAAGGCCAGGTAGAGAGAGTTCAGAGCTCATCGACCCCGAGCGTCCCCGTCCTCAATTACGATGACTGGGAGCGAACGTCGGACATAGTGGGCCTGGCGGATCACTTCCAGCCGGTCCCCGTTCAAGGGGAAGAACTGGCCTATGTTATCTACACCTCGGGTACAACTGGGCGCCCGAAGGGGGTCATGGTTGAGCATCGTCATGTGGCCAATCTCCTCATTGATAACCTGAACTATTTCGACCTTGGCAGCGACGACAGAGTCATCCAAAACTCATCCACTGCGTACGACTCCTCCATCGAAGAGACCTATATGGCCTTATCCGTTGGAGGTACTCTGGTCATAGGCCGAGATGATGTCATTCGTATGGGCCCTGACCTCACCGATTGGCTCATCGAGGAGCGCATAACGGCCTTCTGTCCTCCCCCGACGCTCCTCCGGACCCTTGGTGGCGCAGAGGCCGCGGCTCGGCTCACCGAGCTTAGACTTCTGTACGTGGGCGGTGAGGCTCTGACCCGAGATATTGTTGAGACGTGGGCACCCGGACGACGCCTAGAGAACGGCTATGGACCCACTGAGTGCGCGATCACCGTGACTCGAACGGAGATTCGAGTCAGCGACAAAGAGGTGACCATCGGGCACCCGGTGCCCAATAACGTGGCCTGGATCCTGGACGACTCGTTGAACCCAGTCGCCGATGGGGAGCAGGGTGAACTGTGCATCTCCGGCGAGAGCGTGTCGCGCGGGTACCTCAACCGACCGGAGTTGACGGCCGAGAAGTTCTTCGCGCACCCAGAGTGTGGACGCATATATCGTACGGGTGATTTGGTTCAGCGACGCCCAGATGGGACGCTGCTCTTCCATGGCCGTATCGACACCCAGGTGAAGCTCCGCGGTTACCGCGTCGAGCTCACGGATATCGAGTCCCATGCATACGAGTTCCCAGGTGTCGCGGCGGTCGCATGTTCAGTTCAAGGTTCTGGAGGCGTTCAGCAGCTCATCGCCTTCTGCGTGCCCAGCCCCGAGCAGACTGTCGACTTGGACGCTCTCCGGGACTATCTCGCAGAGCTCTTACCGCCATATATGGTTCCTGCTCGATTCGAGTTCTTGGAATCTCTACCCACGACGACGAGCGGAAAGCTAGACCGTAAGGCGCTTCCTACCGTCGAGTTTGTTGTGGAGAGGACCGGAGACTTCGTCGCGCCACGGACCCCCATAGAGGCGAAGATCGCGACGGCCTTCGGGACCCACCTCGGGCTCCCTGACTCAGTCTCGATCGACGATGACTTCTTC
>CALELH010000238.1 GCA_937902595.1 uncultured Myxococcales bacterium | reverse complement strand
CTGGGACGACTCGTCCGGTGGCAATAGGGCCAAGCTGCCAGAGGAGGATATCGACGAGGCGTTCGAGAATGGCGTCGTGTTTGGATCATAGACGGCCGCACACATCGTCTTTGGCACCTCGATCGTGTCGTCGGCATCGAAATCCGGAAAGTGGTTCCAGTCTCTGGAGCCCTTCCGGTAGCTAAATGGCTGGGTCTCAGCGTCGGTTAGGGTGAACTTCTCCAGAACACACGGTCCCTCGTGAAGTAGTTGGCGGAGGGGATCAAAGAACCCAATGGGATCGATGGCGCCCAGCTGGCTGGATGATGGCAGAGGGGCGCTGATCTCGCAGGGCGTGGTCTGCATCGAGCCGAGGGCCAGATCACGAAGCCTATGTCGGGTCGTCTCTACGGCAAACGCTGAGACCCGAAGCTCACTGGTCTCGGAGAGTGAACGAATGACAGAGTCCTCCCTGAGTATGTCTTTGGTAGTTGTCAGTCGTGACACCAGCATAAGCCGAGCCTGTTTAATACTCTCGGTGCCGATTACGACCTTCTCGAAGCGACAGAAGTCGCCCTCCTTAATCCACTCTAATCGCGCCGAGATGAGCGCCTCAATGCCTCGCTTCGCGACGTTCCAAATGCTCGGCACGTCATGAGCCGAGTCTGTTACGGAGATCTCCTCTAGGGTCGTATCTAAGTCAAAAGCGAGGCTACATGTAATCACGTAGTCGTATGTGTTCAGCATATACCTACCTCCCAGCCTTCTTGTCGCATCGGTCTCCTCCCGAGCAGGGTTAAGTCTCACTTCATGGCTCCCAATATCTTGTTTACCTCCAAGTCCGCTCCCGTGAAGTCATCGGTTCAGCGGGCTGACTTGAACTTCGGTGGACCTCGGCTCCTCGGGCCAGTTTCTTTTGCCCTGAGAGCCTCCGCTAATGTTCTCCAAGGCTTCTCACTTGGACTCAGATCGACCAGTGGAGATGTGTGGCCAACTCGACGCACCAGAGGGCCATTTCCTACAGAAGCCCGTGTCGCTTTTTTTTTGAATGTAAGAAACAACGCGCGCTCCGTCGGGTTAAGGCGCGGTGGCTAGCCTTCATCGAAGGTTGGGTCGCTGTTCGGTGATCAGGGACCGATGCGAGAGGGACGTTTTGAACATCAGGGTCAGATGCCCAATGGGACGCTGTGGAGAGCTTCTAGGCGGCGACTTTGATCCGGACCGTACACACTTTCTCGAGCAGGATCCATAGCCTTGAGGTCGCTTTTTTGATCACTGTTTGTGGTTGGAGGCGGGGTTTTAAGGTGCTGTAAGTTAAGGGGATTGCCGTTCTCGGTCGGGTGGTGTGCGTCGGGTCGGTGCGCGCGCTGCCGGCTGGCGGTGTGCCAAGTCCAACCGGCGGTCCGGGGCGTCTTAATTGCCATAGACGCCCCACCCACGGCGGGCCCCTGAGCTTGGG
>CALELH010000237.1 GCA_937902595.1 uncultured Myxococcales bacterium | reverse complement strand
TCGGCTCCGGAACGACCGGTTCGAGCACGACGGTCCGGGCTATCGAGGACCTCCGCCGAGATAACGACATCGAGGCGGTTGTGATCCGAGTGGATAGCCCTGGAGGTTCAGTGACCGCCGCCGACGCGATTTGGCGCGCTGTGAGTCGACTCGGCGAGAAGAAACCGGTCATCGTGTCCATGGGCGACGTGGCCGCCTCCGGTGGCTACTATGTCGCGGCGCCCGCTAAGAAGATCTTAGTCAGCGATAGCACTATCACGGGCAGCATCGGCGTGTTTACAGGCAAGTACGATCTCTCAGGCCTGTACGGAAAGATTGGCGTCAATAAGGCGCCCGTCTCGCGAGGAGCACGGGCGAACTTGATGACCGACGCCCGGCCTTGGAATGAAGACGAACGTGCGGCGGTCCAGCGTGGCATCAATGATATGTACTCAGTCTTTCTGGAGCGGGTGCTCAGCGGGAGAAAATCGCTCACCCTCGACAGTCTTAAGACCATCGCCGGTGGCCGGGTTTGGACCGGTCGGCAAGCGAGGGAGCGCGGGCTCGCCGATGAATCCAAAGGGTTCCTCGGGGCGATCACGGAGGCGGCTAAAGCCGCCGACCTAGATCCGGGTAATATTGAGATTGAGGTTCGACCCAAGATGGAGCGCGGCCTGAACCTTCCGTCCACTCCCTTTGGCCAACTTCTGGGGCGGCTCGGTGTCTCTCATCAACAAGCGGTCTTACCTCCGCTCTTCGCTGGACTGAGCGCCCTGTGGGACAGCGGAGTGCTCAACTTCGCCAACGGAACTCCGCTGGCGATCCTGCCCTGGGTTTTTCACTAAGTTCGCTTAAGCTGCGCTGCGGGTTAAGAGCCCACCGAGACCCTCAACGCCAGAAACGGTAGACACGAATCTTGAACTCGTCATCCGATGCGCCAGGCACCTCTTCATGAAGCTCCAGTAGGCCCTCCATATCGACGACCCTGAGGAAACGTGGTCGCTCCTCGCACCCTGGATGAATCACGCCAAGATAGAGGCCCTCCTCGTCCTCTTGAGCCGTGACCTCCATGGTCATAAAGGCCGTACGCATCTCGCTGTGCCCAGTCGCCTTTACGTCGAGCCAAGGGCCACCCGAGGCGTCACCCGAGGCGATCCGAACTGGGTCGTCCGTAGGGATCGAGTTATCAGCGTGCAGCCGGAGAAAGTCCTGTTCGGTGATCTCGTAACGCTGCCACGGGCCAAGAATTCCTCGTGGGATCAGCGCTGGGTCTGCCTCTTTGACAGGCACGAGCCGAACGTTCGCGTCGCCGAGACCTAAGAAGATCGTGCCGCCCTCCTCGACGGTGTATCCAAGCCCCGCCCGCCCCAAGCTGTCGAAGCTCTCACCATTGAATTGGCCGCAGACCTCCATCGACTCCTTGACGCCACGCAGCTCAATCAAATGTCCGCATCTGTCAATTAGGTACGAGGTCCCGACCCCATCGACGGTGCATGTCGCGTCGGAGCGGTAGAGTGAGTATAGACCGGCGAAGGGGCTCTCCTCGTCACAGCTTGAGAGCGCTCCTCGGTAGTAATCGCGGGAGATTGTCCGCGCTCGTTGGGGAGTGCGCGTCGCGATCAAGGTCTCATCGAAAGGACCCAATAACATTGAAGACAGGTCTAGACCTACGGTGTGTACGGACGCTAACTCGGCTCGAATGAGTGGCGCCTCCAGAGGATCGACCCCAGCCACCTGAGGTAAAGTGAAGGTGTCTTTTGGCGCGCCGATCACCCTCCAAGCGACCGGCCGACACAAGCCTAGCCCACGTAGTCGAACGTCGAACCAGCTCGCTTCATGATGACTTGAGGTGTTCACCGACCAAGTCTCTGGGTCGCGCACGAGGGGGAAGGACTCGTCGATGGACCGCGGTCTTGGGTTGACGTCAGGCTCTTCGATCCAGGACAACGCGATGGACGGCCGCTCGACGCCCACGGACGCCTCGATAGAATACCTAGGAGTCTCATCTGAGACCGCTCGCGAGGTCGCGGTGATCCAGAGCGAGAGCGCGTCTACTCTCCGCGTGATCGGGATGGTCGCTGCCCGACCAGGCCCCACGCGACCACCGCCGACATTCAAGCCTGTCCTCAGCCCTGCATAGACAAGCTCAGCGTCCATCCACCCTGTCGGCGGGTTCAGGATCTGGATGGGCATCTGACCGTCCAGAGGGATACTGGGGGAGATCGCCAAATTATGACCCTGCAGGTCCTCGGCGAGGCCTATGCTCTCGACGGTGATTCGGAGAGGGACCTCATTCTTCCACAGCGCGATCGCCGTCAGCGGTACACCTCGCGGAACGTTGAACTCCAGACCAGCCTCGGTCACCTCGGGCCTGAAGACGCGGTCCGCGGTTAAGAGGGTCACTTCGGTTTTCGCCCAAGGCGCCGGCCTCAGCAGCACCGGTAGAAACTCTCCCCTTAGGATCGGCTCCGCCTCGATAAAGGCCGCCAGGTCGAGGGCGTCACCGGTCACAGCCAGGAGGGTGAGATGACGACTCTCCGAGATGAAGGTGACATCACGGGGTCCAGCCTCAACCTTCGCGAAGACCGCAGGCGTCAGTGGATCGACGAACTGCTCCTCGTCGCCAATAAAGACGCGACCTTCCTCCGGTGACTCAATGACGAGACTGGATCCGCCAACCACCGGCGCGGGGTCGCACGCGCATACCAGCGCTGCAAGGCCGAGCACGAGAAGATGAGGAAAGTCTCGAATCATTCGGTCCCTTAGCTCCAGTCGCAATTGATTTGATCAGCGTATATTAAGCCGAGTGGTCTTCCCGGGTCGGATCACGACCGTGCGGGGAGAAGTACATCGACTTCGATCCCCCTGGAAGCATACATAAACCCGATGTCGACCCGCGGACAGCTCGTAGTCAACCAAGGGGCCTTCGGGGTGAGCGAGTCGCCCATCGACGAAGATCTGCCCCCAAGGCTTAGTGCCCACATTCAGGAGCCCGCGGCCGCCAGCTCGTGAGCGACTGCGAGGCGCTGCGCGCCCTCGGTCGGACCCACGGCGCCGGCTGGAGGAAGGGGCTGCTCGACGACTTCGGCTGCGACTCGAAGCTCTCACTCGCTTACGACGCGGCTTGCGAGGCGTCTTCGCGATCGGCTCCCTCGCTGGCTCCAAACGGGCGGTAACGCGCAGCGTCTGCCCATCGTCTGCGTCTGCCCAGTCTATGCTCTTATCAAAGGTCTTAAACCCGTCCTTCATCACACGGACTCGAAGGGTCTTGTCGAGAGGCACGCGGGACAGAGTAACGGGGGTTCGGCCCCGCTCATTACCCTGAACAAAGACCGTCGCGTTGCTCGGCACCGACTCAACTTGGAGTTGGCCTACGAGCGGATCTAGCTCGATGTCGAGCTCGCGGAGCTCACCCGCTCGAAGAGTGATAGTGGACTCATACTTCCGGTATCTCTGCTGCGCGACGATGAGCTTAATCGGCTCGCCTGAGTTCACTCGAATGCGGGTCGGCGTCGTCTCGAACTCCCAAACACCATTGATCTGAAGCTTAGCCCCCGCTGGCGTCGACCGAACACTTAAGGTCGCCGCTCCTTGAGAGGCCGCCTTTGGGGCAACCGCAGCCTGGCCTTGCTTGCCACCAGTGCTCCCTGGTGCTGGCGCGCCCCCGCCGGTCCCGCTGATGCGTAAAACCGTCCCCTTCTTGGAGTCTGGCTCATCATCGGAGATCAATAAGGTCGTGATGGTATATGCGCCCAGAACGATGAAGAACAAGGCGGCGACGACATAGAGCCACTCACGGCTGACGAGTGGAGGTGATGATGGCGCCTGCGACACGGCTCGACCCGGCACAGCGCCCTCTCCAACAGGCCTGAGGCGCGCTGATTGAGCCCCTGGTACCGCTGTCGGCTGCTCATCGGGAAGGATCGATGTCGACTGCTCATTGAAGTCAACGACCCCGCCCCCGACGTCATCTCCACGGCGGTTTGGTCTCGGCATCTCTCTCGTCTCAGACACCGGAGATGGCGACGGCTCCTGGCGACTGCGCCGTGCGGCTGGAGACGGCTTCGGCTCCTGGCGACTACGCCGTGCGGCTGGAGACGGCGACGGGTCTGGACGCCTCGCTTCCCGCCGGCTGGCAGGCGCTGGGATGACCGGCTCCGGTTCGTCTCGCTCAAAGGCTCTGGTCGGCGCCTCTTCAAAGAAGTCGACAGAAGAGTCCATGGAGTCGACCTCGACCGTCGACTGAGCCGCCTGGGCGCCCGGGCTCGCGATGGGCGCAGGCCCGACGCTAGAGTCCTCGACGAGCTCGATCATGTCTGAGCCGAGTTCGATCATGTCGGACCCGAGCTCAAGCATGCCTGAATCACTGTCTAAGATGCTGTTTTCCTGAACCGTGTGATCCTCTCCATCGTTAAAGGAGGCAGCGGAGATCAGGGAGTGGACATCATGAACGAAGTCGGACCGGTCGCGCATAGAGTCCACGGAGCCGGACTCGCCATCGGCGTTCCCATTGGAGTGGATGTCCTGCATAAGCTGAGCGAGCTTTATGCGCGTGTAGTTGGAGTCGAAGTTCCGGAGGAACCTCGCGAGGTCCTTCTGTAAATGCTGAGCCGACGGATAGCGATCAGCTCGGTCGCGAGCGAGCGCTCTCATGATGATCTGCTCTAAACGACTCGGGATCTCCGGTCGAATCAAGCTGGGTGGCTCGACCTCGGCCCGGCGCACCTGACTCAAGAGAGTGATCTCGTCATCATCCTTGTAGAGCAGCTCGCCGGTGACCATCTCATACAAGACAATCCCCAAGCTAAAGATGTCCGTCCGATGGTCCAGAACTTCACCACGGGCCTGCTCTGGGGACATGTAGTAGAACTTGCCCTTAATGATCCCGGCCTCGGTCTCATGGGCCCGCACCGCAGCTTTGGCGATGCCGAAGTCGACGACCTTGACCTCGCCCTCGAATGAAACCAATACGTTCTGCGGAGAGACGTCGCGATGTACAATGTTCAGAGGTTTTCCGTCGCGGTCTTTCTTGCGGTGAGCGAAGTCGAGACCCGCAGCCGCCTCCATCGCGACGTATGCCGCGGCCTCGATGGGCAGACGACGCTGCTGCTCCCTCGTCTTCTTCATGATGCGATAGAGGTCTCGACCGTCGATGAACTCCATCGCGATAAAATAGTGATCTTCTACCTTCGCGAGGTCGAAAATCTGGGCAATATTGCTATGTGACAGCTCAGCTGTGATGCGCGCCTCATCGATCAACATGTCGATGAACTCGGCATCCTGGCTATAGCGAGGGTGTAACCGCTTTATCGCCAAGATCTTCTCAAAGCCGCCAAGACCGGGCGCTTTAGCCCGAAATATCTCGGCCATCCCGCCTACGGCGATTCGCTCCAGAAGTACATATCGTCCAAATTGCTCGTGCATCTTTGAGGATTCTAAGGTGACCGCTTTTCCACGTCCACTCGATGTGTTCGGTTGACGTCGGGCTCGACCAAAGCCACACTGCCCGCATGGATAAAAAATTCCCCGACTATGTCCCACCCACCCAGGTCGCTTATCGCCCTGACGGTGGAACCACACTTCACCTCAGAAAATGCCGCCTCGGCGTCGAGCGCGGTGATTCCGTGGAAGAGGTGGTCTTTGACCAGGCCGTGGTTAGCTTCGGCACCATGGAAGACAACGACGTTACGTTGGTCGATGACACAGTCAGCCGAAACCATTGCCGAATTTACCAAGAGGGAAGCTCCTACGTCATTCAAGACCTTGAGAGCACCAACGGGACATTCGTCAACGAGGTGCGCATCAAGGAGGCCTATTTAAAGCCAGGCTGTACCATTGAACTAGGCAATTCTCGAATTCAATTCCACAGTTTCGATGAAGAAGTCCAAATTACTCCTCTCGCAGATGAGCGTTTTGGAGACATCATCGGGGCGAGTCGGGAGATGCGGCGCATCTTTGGCGTGCTCGATAAGATCGCTCCGTCCGATGTCACCGTCGTCATCGAAGGTGAGACGGGCACCGGTAAAGAGGTGGTCGCCAACACGATTCACAAGAAGTCGAGCCGAGCCGATAAGCCGTTCATCGTTTTTGACTGCTCAGCCGTCCCAGCCAATCTGATCGAGTCCGAGCTGTTTGGTCACGAGAAGGGCTCCTTTACTGGCGCAGTGGTGTCCCGGCCGGGGCTCTTCGAGCTGGCCAATGGGGGCACGGTGTTCATGGACGAGCTTGGTGAGCTGGAGTTGGAGCTGCAGCCGAAGCTCCTCCGTGTGCTCGAGACCCGCGAAGTTCGTCGGGTCGGCGGCGCTCGCTCAATGAAGGTCGACGTGCGCGTGATCGCCGCGACGAATCGAGCGTTGGAAGAAGAGGTCCGTGCGGGGCGCTTTCGCCAAGACCTATTCTATCGTCTGAGCGTCGTGCGCGTGCACCTACCCCCTGTCAGAGATCGTCGAGAAGACATCCCGCTCCTGGTACGACACTTTCTTCAAAAGGGCCGCTTTAATAAGCATCCGGATGGGCATCGTCGTATCGAGCACGTGAGCCGGAACGTTCTTGAGGCGCTGCGCGGATACGATTGGCCTGGAAATGTTCGTGAGCTGCTCAACGTCATCGAGCGGGCGGTCAGTTTTGCTGAATCTGACACCATCGAGCTTACGGATCTGCCTCAGCACATCGTCGAATCCGAGCACATGCAGCGTCTTCAGACGATTGGCGCCCGGATCACGAACCAAGGCCGTCAAACAGTCGATGAGCTAGGCGCCTTTAAAGACGCCAAAGAGAAGTGGGTCGCCAGCTTCGAGCGCGAGTACATCGTTCGGCTGCTCGAGCGCCACGGCTACAATATAAGCCACGCCGCTCGAGAGGCTGAGATCGACCGGAAGTATTTCCGAAAGTTGATGAAGAAGTACGCCATCGAAAACCCGAAGAACAAGACCGACGGTTAAGCTCGCCTCACAGGTTGCAGGCGCTCCCTCCCCTTAGTCCATCCCCCGCGCACATTCACCATCAGTACAGGTCTGTCCATCGGCGCAGGACCCTGATTCTCCACACCGACACCGCCCATTCACACATCGGTCAGCTCGCTCAGCATTGCAGGGACGATTTCGCTGTCCGCACACGCACGCGCCGGCCCGGCACCGATCTGAGATGCCTTCACATTCTGCGTTAGCGCTGCCTTCGTCAGTCATCCCATCGCAGTCGTTATCGACGCCATCACAGGCCTCTTCCTGTGGCTCACTAGGCGCTGCGTCACACTCGAGACCCGACTCGTCGTTTGTGCATACATAGACGCCTCGCTGAAGACAGGCGCCCTCCCCAACTTGGCACTCTCCGCCTAAGTCGCCGAAGGACTCATCAGTCCGTCCATCACAGTCATTATCATCACCATCACAGCGCTCGACGTCATCGCCCGTGTTATCGGTGCATTCCAGATTACCTCGACTGCATTGGAAGCGTCCTTCTGGGCAGCTGTCCGCATCGGGACCGTCGCACTCCTCCCCCACTCGGTCGTCATCGCTGCCATCGTCCGTGTTGGGATTACAGTCATTGTCTCGACCATCGCAGACCTCTCTGCTCGGCTGCCCGGCGCGCGCGTTGCATTCCGTCCCCCGTCCATTTCCAGCGCACACAAACTCTCCCTGCTGCTCACACTCTCCCACGCCGTTCGAGCAGCGCCGCCCTAGATTACCAAATCCCTCGTCTGCTCGACCGCTGCAGTCATTGTCCTGACCGTCACAGCGCTCCTCCGATGGCCCCGTCTCACCGACGCACGCATCGGCCCAGTCCCCCGCCC
>CALELH010000236.1 GCA_937902595.1 uncultured Myxococcales bacterium | reverse complement strand
GGCGTCCAGTTGCGCCTAGATCGTAGCGGTCGAGCCCACGTGATGTGTGGTGCGAGTGACATCGGGCAGGGCTCAGACACGATGCTCTCGTTGATCGTCGCAGAGGAGCTAGGCGTCGAGCCAAGCAAGGTTGTCGTGACGAGCTCTGACACCGATCTGAGCCCAGTCGACCTTGGGGCGTACTCGAGCCGAGTCACCTTCATGTGTGGGATCGCCTGCCAAGAGGCTGCTCAAAACTTGGCCGCGCGCATTCGTGACGTGGTCGGTGTCAAGCTGGGGATTCCTTCAAACGAAGTCACCTGCGGTAATGGTCGCTGGTTCTCATTACGAGATCCCGACATAGGGATGACCGCCGCCGAGGCCTTTGTCACTGCAGAGTCGGCCTATGGCACTTTGGGCGCCATCGGCGGGTACCACACAGACTCTAACTTGGGTGGAAAGTACCGGGGCGGGACGATCGGTGCGAGCCCGGCGTACAGCTTCACGGCGCATATCGCCGAGGTGGATGTAGACATAGAGACCGGCTGGATCGACGTTAAGAAAATCTGGGCGGCCCATGATTGTGGTTTCGCGTTGAATCCACAGCTGGTCGAAGGCCAAATCGCAGGCTCGGTGTACATGGGATGGGCAGAGGCGGTCATGGAAGAACAGGCCTTCGCGTACGGTGGTCCAAACCCGGGCCTGCTCCGTGGAGCCAACCTCTTGGACTATCGAATTCCGACCTCGGTTGAGACGCCGGATATTGAATGCTTCATCGTTCAAAGCATCGACCCCAATGGGCCCTATGGTGCTAAGGAAGCGGGCGAAGGGCCACTCCATCCAATACTCCCGGCTATCGCGAACGCGGTCTATGACGCCGTCGGAGTTCGCCTGGATGAGCTGCCATTTCACCCTGCAAAGGTGCGCGCCGCTCTCGCCGCGAAGGAGCCGAGCTGATGTTAAGAATCGCCGACACCTTCATCGTCGAGAACCCCAAGACAATCGACGCCGCCATCGAGCTGCTCGCTCATTACGGCGAGTCAGCGCGAGTAATCGCTGGAGGGACCGACCTTCTTCCCAACATTAAGCACGGACTACATGCTCCAGAGGTCGTCATCAATTTGAAGGCGATCGCAGGGCTCAGAGAGATCGAGTTTGGGGACGCAGAGTACCGACTCGGGGCGCTGGTTCCTCTACACACCCTCGCGACGAGTTCAGAGGTGCGGGGTAAGCTCCCGTCCCTCGCAAAAGCTGCAGGTGAGGTCGCTGGCCCCCAACTGCGACGGATGGGCACTCTGGGTGGAAACGTCTGTTTGGACACGCGCTGTGTTTATATAAACCAGACTCACTTTTGGCGAAAAGCCCTGGGCTATTGCCTCAAGAAAGACGGGTCCTCATGTCACGTGGTCACCGTAGGTAAGCGCTGCGTCGCCGCTGCGAGCAATGACACCGCGCCAGTCTTAATGACTCTCGGTGCCCATCTGGAGGTTCTGAGTCCAAGGGGAATGCGGACCGTCCCTCTCGACAGCTTCTATGTGAACGATGGCGCAAAGAATAACAGCCTCGAAGCTGATGAGGTGGTCACGCAGGTGGTCATACCGAAGCCAAGCGCCACCCGTAAGATGGCCTTTCAAAAGTTGCGGGTTCGCGGGGCCATCGACTTCCCAATGCTGAATATGGCGCTCGCCTTCGATGAGACCGATGGCGTCGCGACGAACCTAGACGTCGTCTTCAGCGCTATCGCCGCCCAGCCACGGAGGATTAAGCGGCTCCCGGAAGGTCCGCTAGG
>CALELH010000235.1 GCA_937902595.1 uncultured Myxococcales bacterium | reverse complement strand
GGCTTCGAGAACACCGTCGGCATGGACCCGTTTCCCGTCAGCATCAAGATCGCTCAAGAGATGAGCGGCGCTGAGATTCGCAGCGGCCGCATCGAGGATGATGCCTGGCCCTTTGAACCAGGTAGCCTCGACGCGATCACCTGCTTCGACGTCATAGAACACCTGGAGCGACCCGCGGTCTTCTTTGAGAACGCGATCAAGTACGTACGCCCTGGTGGCCTCGTTTTGGCGACGACACCTCTTAAGCTCATGGGATACCGGATGCGAGGCCTACCTCTCATCGGGCGGCCGGACACCAACACAACCCACATCAATGTGCATCCGCCCAAGTACTGGCTGTCCTTGGTTGAGAACTCCGACTTCGAGCTCCTCGAAGATTGGCGTGGAGAGAACCTGACCCACGTGAAGTACATCCATTGGGCATCAAAGCTGACAGACCTCTTCGGGCTCGACCATCGTAAGGTCCCTGGCCTCAGCGTCTTCGAGCAGAGCTTCATGATGCTCATGCGACGCCCTGGCTGAGTCACAAATCCGCTCTCCTGCGGCGTTTTATGCCGCCGCGCCCTTGCCTGGCGGGTGGTCATTGCAGTAAGGTGCGCCGCTCTCAACGACACCATAGGTGCGATAATGACTGAGTCGACAAAACGAGTCTGCGTACTAGGGTTGGGCTATATAGGCCTGCCCACTGCGTCCATCTTGGCCTCTAAAGGCTATGACGTCATCGGCGTAGACGTGCAGCGCAACATCGTCGAGACCATCAACCGCGGCGATATTCACATCGAAGAGCCCGGCTTGGACCTGCTCGTCAAATCAGCGGTCAACTCCGGCAAGCTCAAGGCGACTGTAGAGCCGGAAGCTGCCGATGTGTTCTTCATCAGCGTGCCGACGCCGCTCACCGAAGACAACGCCCCGGACCTCACCTACGTAGAGGCCGCATCGCGAGCCATTACACCGTTTCTTAAGCCTGGCAACTTGGTGATCCTGGAGTCGACATCGCCTCCTGGGACGACGGACGACATCGTGGCCCCGATCGTGGCCGAGAGCGGGCTCACTCTCGGGGAGGAGCTGTTTGTCGCTCACGCTCCCGAGCGCGTGCTGCCGGGTCACATCCTCCGCGAGGCCGTCGAGAATGACCGCATCGTTGGCGGGATCGACCCACAGTCCACTCAGGCCGCGGCCAACTTCTACGCCACCTTCGTCGGCGGGACGATCTTCTCGACGGACGCGCGCACGGCCGAGCTATCCAAGCTCACCGAGAACGCGTTCCGCGACGTGAACATCGCCTTCGCGAACGAACTCTCGCTACTCTGTAATAAGCTGCAGGTGAATGTGTGGGAGCTCATCGAGCTGGCCAACCGTCACCCCCGAGTCAGCATCCTGCGGCCCGGTCCCGGCGTCGGTGGACACTGTATCGCCGTCGACCCGTGGTTCGTCGTCCACGCCGCCCCTGAGCTGACCCCGCTCATGGCGACCGCTCGCAACGTCAATGATGGCAAGCCCAATTATGTCGTTGAGAAGGTGCGCCAACGCTCCGCGCGTCTCCGGGATCCGGTCATCGCGTGCCTCGGGGTCACCTATAAGGCCGATGTAGACGACCTACGGGAGTCCCCTGCCCTAGAGATCGCCCACGAAATCCAGAGACAAGAGCTGGGTGAGGTGCTCGTCTGTGAGCCGTTCGTTCGCGAGCTGGACGGCCTGACGAATGTGTCGATTAACGAGGCCATCCACCGCGCGGACATCATCGTCGCGATGGTGCCCCACCGACAGTTCAAGCGCATCGATCAGGAGCTACTCAAGGAGAAGATCCTCATCGACACCTGTGGCCTGTTCATGACTCCCCTTGACCATCGCCGATTCTAGGCGCTCACCGCCTTCAGCGGCTGGTCAAATCCTGCTCTAAATATCGAACGATCCTCTC
>CALELH010000234.1 GCA_937902595.1 uncultured Myxococcales bacterium | reverse complement strand
GTTAGTATCTCCTTTATATATTTAGTGTCCATTTTGCTTTTACAAAAAAAGCCCATTTAGGGCTTATTATTGGTAGCGGGGGCAGGATTTGAACCTACGACCTTTGGGTTATGAGCCCGACGAGCTACCGGACTGCTCCACCCCGCATCAAGCAGGTGCGTACCTTAGCGATTTATCGTGGGCCGTCAAGCCTTTTGTGATCAATCTGCGAGAGCGCGTTCACGACTCTTGTCTCGCCTGCGCTTCGCTGTCCGCGCTAAAGCCTTCAGCTTCTTGAGTTCTTCGCGCTTTAGGTATCGCCATTTACCTGGTTTAAGGTCATCACAATCGAGACCTGCGAAGACCTCTCGCCGCAGCTTCAGAACGGGAAAACCTACGCTCTCACACATTCGCTTTACCAGGTGATTACGGCCCTCGGTCACAGTGAGCTCGATCCAAGAGTTCTTCTCGACGTTCCTCTTGTTCAGATGTCGGGCGCTGTCGGCCTTGGCGAAGCCATCCTCGAGGATAACCCCGGTCGTGAGTCGCTCCAGGGCCTCATCGGGGATAATCCCTCGCACTTTACAGCGGTAAACCTTCTCGATACGCCCGGCAGGGTGAGTGAGCGCGGCGGCGACGTCTCCGTCATTTGTCAGCAGAAGGGCACCCTCGGCGTCCATGTCTAGGCGTCCGACTGGATACACTCTTGTCTTAACGCCCTTGAGGCACTCTAGGACGGTCTGTCGATCAAACTCATCCTTGGCCGTCGTGACGGTCCCGTCGGGCTTGTTTAGGATAATGTAGGTCCAGGCCTTGGGCTGGGTAATCTTCCGGCCATCCACCTCGATTCGGTCGTTACGGGGATCAGCCTTTACCCCGAGCTCGGTGACGATGCGCCCGTTCACGCGGACTCGACCTGACTTAATGAGTTCTTCGGATTTACGACGTGACGCGATCCCAGCTTGTGCGATCACCTTCTGTAGACGTTCTTCTGCCATGACACGGCTCCTCTTTGGGTACCTCTCGGCACGCGATGTTGAGGTGCACCCTGACGATCTGCGGGGATGTTGTCAAATCTAAGTCGCCGTCGAGTTAAGGTCGCTGGACTATTTCGCGTTTAGGTTCCAGTCATACGGCAGGTAGGACACAGCTTTAGAGGTCAGCAGAGCCTGCTTTCGTGGGCCGTCCTGGAGGAAGGTCGCCAAATACGCAGCGGCCCCCCCAGCCTTCTTAAAGTCGACGGCATACCACTTAAGGATCTTAGAGAGCTTAACGGTCCCTGCGTTGGGGTCGACCTCATTGCGCACATTGTCCAGAGCGAACGCTTTGAAGACCTGATTGAGCTGCTTGTTTAGCTGAGGTGCCGTGAAGGCGAAAGGAGCAAGAGGCGGGCAAGATACGCTGGCACAGTTGAGGGCCGCGTGAATCCGAGCGTCCTTAAAGGTCGGGCGAATGATCTGATTCTCGATGTCGTCTAGAGACACCATCTTGCCCGCCAACTTATGGATGCGCTTCTTGAAGAAGTTGTTCACCTTCATCACGCTCGTCATCCCTGGATTGCTAATGACTTGATGGATAGTGAGCGCGTTATAGGCGTTAATATAGAAAGCTAAGCGCGCGGACTTTCCGGGGATCTGGGTAAGATCAGCGGCCCCAATGGCGGCTACATAGGCGCTAAAAGCCGTCGCGCTCTTGAATCCATCATAGCGCACACGATCTCCCTCGACATTCGCCCTCAGGAGAGCATGGAAGGGAGCGTGACTGAACACCGGCGCCGAGGGGGCCGCTTCAGGGGTCTCTTGTTTTACCGGCGCTTCAGCGCAGGCGACGCCTGCTAAGGCCGTCAAGAGGACGATTAAAGAGGGGAGTATCACTGGCTTCATAGAGCCTCCTTTTGGGCGCACCTGAATCGGACGCGCGTAGTCGCGCGACATTCAGCCCGTTAAAACCTCGAGTTCTTTTGCGGTGCGTCGAGCCGCCGCGCTCACTTCGCCTACACGCCCGCCGTGCCCTAGGGCGACGACAAGCTGGTTCTCGTCTGAGACCATCATCGCGAGGAGCGCCCCAGTGGTCCCTTCAATGTTGACCTCTCTAACCACGCTCCTGCCCGCCAAGCGCTCAGCGACGGTGAGACGCCGAAGGGCGATCCCCGAGAAGATAGCGCAGTGCCTCAGGCTCTCTTGAGAGTCGTTGGGGTGAGCGCTGATCTGTTGTCCATCGAGATCAGCGAAGATAACCCCCTCAATTTGAGGGAAGCGCTCAGCTAACCGCTTTACTGGTGAGACAACATCCATAGCCACGCAAGATCCCTTGAGACGTGTTGAACATGGATAACACGAGACACCCCAGCGTCATAGGGGCGACTCCCGGCGGGGCGCTAATCCAAAAGCAGGCAGTAATCCCGTCCGACGAGTAGGCCCTCGCAGTCACGCAGGCCGCAGATCGCGACGTGCTCGGCGGGGGGCATCACCTCTAGACAATGCCGCTCAGCTTCATCTAGCTTTGCCGACGTCGCCGCTGTAGGACACTCCGCTTCAGCTAGGCACTGACCGAACCATGTGCACAGATCGGCGAGGCTCTCTGGCTGCAGCTCTACTGAGCAGGGGGCGACGGGAGGGGCCACTGCTCCGGAGCGCGCGTCTGCCCCTCCATCAGCGAGAGGGGCTCCAGTGTCCAAAGAGGCTGCCTCGGGGTTCACGTCCGAGGCCCTATAGCTTCCGCCTCCTTGGGGGCGCTGGCCAGGGGTGTGAGTGGTTGGGGATGTGGCCCCATAATCATGGGAGCGAAAGTCGGGATCCGTGGGGCCCTCGTCACATCCCATCAGGCCAACAGCGAAGCTCGCCAACACCAGAGCCGTGGGTGCTACGCAGAAGACATGATGGCTAGACGAGCTCTGCAAGGAGGGCCTCTATCGACGAGATTCGGTAGGGCTTCTTATCATTTGTTTGAAGCTCTCTCCCTACGACGTTGACGCCCATGTGGCTCAACTGCATACGAAGAGCCATCAGCATCTTTTGTCCATGCCCTCCGCTGTGAGTCGCCAGTACGGCGCCCTTACCGTTAAAGACCTGCCGAAAGTCGTCCGTCGCGGTGGAGAGCCACGCGATCACGTTCGTAAGGCAGGGCGGCGTTGACCCGTTGTACTCCGGCCCGCAGAACACGAAGCGAGAGGCCTCGGTAAACGTTGCTAAAACCGGAGTTATAGCCGACGGGACCCCCTCGGCCTCGGTGCGCGGTGTGAAGACGGGCAGGTCTAGGGTAGTCAAGTCGAGCAGGGTCGTTGCCCGGCCTTGGGCCTCGGCCACGCCCACGAAGGCCCGCGCGAGGTCCAGGTTCTTTCCGTTGCTCACTGCGATAACTAGGATCCCTCCATCGCCTCCCGGCCAGCGTCTTCGCCGCCCTCGATACCCATCAACATTACTGGCAAGCGCCTGACGACAAGGAGAGGTGGTACTCGCCCCCCATCCCGGAGCCGAAGGCGTCAACGAAGATAAAGTATTTCGTCCCGAAAAAGGCTTCAAACTCCACCTCAGCCTGTTGACCGGCCGAATCATCATTACACTCCACCTCGGCGCCGTCGGCGCAACGCGCCCCTCGCACGTAAACGACAGTGTCATAGCTCGAGCCCGCCGTGGACACACAGACAAGGCCGTCTTCCAGGGCTTCGTATAGGACCACCGTCTCCGGACCGCCGGAGTTGGCACATGTGGCCGTGTGCAGGCGACCCGCCTCGGAGGTCGATCCGCTATAGATGTCTAAGCTGACTCGGGTGGGGGATTCACAGGTCCCCGATGTAAGCCGAGTGCCATGGGTGACCCCCCCGCCGTCCGCTGGGTCGTCGTAGACCGCTTTAAGCCGCAGGTAGTCTACGCCTGGGGCCATATCCGGGCTAGATACATGGATTGAATAGACTCCAGCCTCCAGGCGGATCCGCTTACTGAATGGTGAACCTTCGTTGTTGACCTGCTCGCAGAGTTCGAGGCTGCTCGGGGTGTCACATGACCTGCGGATGAACAGGCGGTGCGCCCCCGGCGCCGAGTAGGCGACGTCCACCCTCGCCGGGCCAGGCAACTCAAAGAGTACGGCCCGCTGCAGGTTCAACTCTCGGGCGCCCGCGCCGCAGCTGGGGCCACCACGCTCCGGCCTGATTCCGTCGAAGTTAATCGCGGTCTCCCGCTCATGTTCCAGAACCCCGAAGCTCGTGGCCTGGGCGCACGCGCCGGTCGCTGCCTGACTGGAGATCGGCCGGCATGCACCATCGACGCAATCAACCAAGTCTAGGCATTGGTTGTTATCGAGGCACGCCGAGCCATCCGTACCCGCTGTGCAGACCGCCTCGGCGCAGATGAGCCCGTCGACACAGTCCTCGTCAAAGTGGCACGTCTGCCCGCGGGATCCGTCGGAGCAGATCTCATTGATGCAGGGGAGGCCGTCTTGGCATTCCGAGTTCCGCCGACAGCCAGACCCGCCGCTCCCATCGGAGCAGAGATCATTGATGCAGAGGTCGCTCTCGCAGTCATCGTTTGAAGCGCAGCGCGACTCACCGCTTCCGTCGCTACAGATCCCCTCAAGTCCAGGTTCGCTCGCGCAGCGACCGCTCGAGCATTGAACATCAGCCAAGCATGGTTCCCCGACGCCGACCTGCACTATCTCTCCTGTTGGAACGCACAGCGTCTCAAAAGGCAGTCCCTCTGGGCCTAGCCCCATGCCAGGATTGTCGGCGCAGCTCGCCCTAAACAGTCCAGAGACGCTCAGCTCGCCGTCATTGAGGGAGCCGTTGGCGTGATAGACGGGCTGATACTGGTCGACGGAGTAGACATCGGCGAGACCGTCACCGTTCGTGTCGACATCGCAGATCTTCGGCATGGCATACATCGTGGGCGCATGGCGATGAAAAGGGCAGAAGCGGCTATCTGTTCGGCAGAATTCATTCAGGGTGGCGCCGGGAACAAGCGGGAGACACGAGAGCGCCTCCGGGAGACCCTTCGCGACACAGTCCGAGGTCGTCACGCAGCTCTGCCGCTCGGCCTTACCCTTGGTGCACCCAATCATCCCGCTGCTCGAAGCCAGGATCATGATGAGCGCCATCGCGTATCGTGCGGGTGTCATGTTAGCGGCCCTCCCGTTCTAACAACGTCAGGCGCAGGGTCGCCTCGGTGAAGTGCGGGCCGTCTGGGTTTGGGAAGGCTTTCAAAAAGTCGGCCAGGGCCCGGCGATCGCCGCCCTCCCTTACTTGGCTCCAAGCCACTTCCTGCACCAATTGAGAGACGGACGCCGGGTCGTCCCCAGGCTGAGTGCGGATGTTGAGCTCTCCAGCGGCGGCCCTAAGGGCGGCCGCGATGTCTCCTGTCGACGCGATCCGAGTTGTCGGAAGCCCACTGTTTTGCAAGGGAAGACGTCGATTCATCGCATCATTGATCAGCGGGGCTCCCAGAGGCAGGGTGTCCTGGAGTACGGAGTGGGCGGCCGCTTTCCGGCTCGCCGCGACAAGTCGCGAGGTGGGCCCATAGGTCGCCCAATTCACGCAGACCGAATCACCAAACTGAGTCAGCGCGCTTTCGGCCCTGGTCTGCACACTGAGAGCCACATCGAACGCGTTTAATCCCTGGGACGTAATGCACGTCCAAGGAGATGCGACCAACCGGTCAATCGGGCGGAGGGGGATGTACTGAGGTCCCTTCGCTAATTGGGTAGAGCCCGTCTTCGGTAGCGCTTCACGATACGCCCTCTCAAGCCCTTGGAGAGTCTCTGCGTGACCGGTGTCACCAGCAGCTTCGAGGAGCCGAGTCAGGCTAGCCAACTCGGGGCGCTGTGAACGATTCATCAGGAGGCTCACCCTGTTTGCCTCAGATAGGACGCGCGCATATTTTGCGTCTCGTCGTGCTAGGCGGCCCCTCAGTCGCGCCTTGGTGGCGTCCAAGAAAGCTCTAATGGCGCCCCGGGCCTGCTCGATGCGTTTCTTCCGTTCCGTCGCCGTGAGCGGCCGATAGGACCTTGGTCCAGTTGGGCAGTTCGCTGTGCATATCTTCTGGAGCGTTGCGAGCCTCTGGATCGCGCCGGGGATGTTCGCCTCCTGGAGATCGATCTCAGTGCCATTCACGGCGACCTCTGCGCTCGTCACTGGCTGAGAAAACAGCCCACTGCTGATGCGCAGGCGGGTGGACGGTCTTGGCTCAGCACATGGGCGCCAGCTCGCTACGCCACCTAGGCGGTCACCGAGGGGCTTGCGCTCCTCCCCGTCTATACTCGCGAAGGCTGGGATAGCCAAGAGCACGAGAGATATCCCTAGGGTTGTCAGGGGGAGGGTGACCTGGGTCAGCTGGTCTTGCCGGTTCTCTCGGCCGGACGCCGCGGGGCTCGGCGGTGGCAAAGAAGCGTGCTGGCTCAGTCCGTAGGAAGACCACGCGATGCCTGCGACGGTGCCAACGGTACCCAGGAGAGTTGGAGCGAGCAGCTCCTTCTTGGGGCTGCGTTCAATCGTCGTGACCAGCTCCTGGCTGATGCGGTCTCGCTCCTGGCAGCTCGCTGTCCTCTCCACCCCCAGGCGGACCGTCTTCGCGTCTCCGGTGAGCGCGCCGACCTTGAGCCCGACCTTACCTGGGGCCGGCTGGGTGCCCTTAATAGAGTCCCAGTCTGGAAGGGTCCCATTCACGTTTAGAAGCACTCGGGTGTGCGGCGCTGGCCCATCGACCGCCTTGGTCGGGAGCCTGTTCTCAACGCAAGCGAGCAAGCCAGCGCTACACAGGACTACCGCTGTAAAAGCAGAGAACCGAGGGCATCTGGGGAGGTCCATGGAGCGTCCTAGCGTGATTATTGCCAGGCGGAATTTACCTCATCACCTGGGTCAATTCCAGCGTGTTTTCAGCACATTGAGAGAGGGCCTCAGCACCTCCACCGCTGACGTCTCTTCTCTTCAAGTCCTGTTAGGGAGTAGTCTTAAGTATCTAAGGGGGACCTATGGCAGCACGACACAGCATTATTGCCTGGAGCCTCATGCTCATTTCTGGCGCCGCGTTCGCCCACCCGGGTCACTTTGGGTTGATCGATCCAGTCTCCGTAGAGAAGGCGCAGCGGAGACCACTCAACGCTGTGGACGGGAAGGATCTCAGAGCGCGGCTCGCTGGCTCATGGAAGATCTCGGGCTATCGCCTGTGGGACAAGGACCGCTATATGGAGGTCGCGATCTCAAAGGAGAAGATCGATGAGACCCGCGAGAGCTGGCTTTTGCGACCCAATGGCCAATTTCGTCACGTAATGTCGAAGTCTCTCTGGTTCACGGGACGGTGGGAGGTTGTGGAGGCGCTGTGGCGGGAAGGGGTCACCGATGAGGCGACGAGTCGCGGGTACTTCATCCTGAGAACCTACGATATATCGACGTCCTTTATGACCAGGCGGCCAGAGGAGTACTTTCTCGTTACGTTCCTGGACGATTGGCGAGGCCTCGCGACCTTCTACCTTGGCAAGGACCTCACAAGCTTCAAGGGGCTCCGCCAAGGACATACGTATGAGCGCGCGCCATATGGGGCGCGATAGCCCCTAGGCCTCTTGAGCGACGGCGTGCTCAAAGAGCGCGCTGAGCGGTACGAGTTCCAAGGCGACGGCGTGAGTACTCTCCATGACGACCGGGCACGCGACGCCCGCCTCATAGGCATCCATCCAGCTCGCGGCGCAGACGCACCACTGGTCGCCGGCCTTAAGGCCTGGGAACTCATGCTCCGGCCGTGGGGTCATGAGATCGTTTCCTCGGTCCCGTAGGTGCTCAAGAAACTCTGTAGTGAGCTGGGCGCAGACTGTGTGAGAGCCACGGTCCGACGCGTCCGTATTGCAACATCCGTCCCGATACCACCCAGTTCGAGGACTGTGGGAGCACCCCATCAGCGGGCCGCCTACGACATTAATGGACTCAAACATCTTAGGCCGGTTGCTCATGGTCGCTCCAAAACTCTGTGTCTATTGTGAGAGTGCCTGACGAACGATAGCACCATACGTGCCCTTGGCGACTGGCTCAACCACTCTCCTGCGTAGACCGGCCATGCCGGTCCAAGGTTTATGCATGAGGTCGTAAGGGCCGATCTCCGCCGACTCATACGGCTCCCGGTGTGCCATCCAGCTGCCCCCTGCAGCCTTAAAAAGCCTCAAGAGATAACGGCTGCCGTCCCTCAGCTGTCGGTCCGTCTCCTCGGAGCACCCATACTGTCGGAAGAGATCTACAAACTCCGCTAGGAGATCGAGTTCCCCCATCTCCATCACCGCATAGAAATTGGCGCGAAGAAAGCGGAACAGCCATTCACCGTCTCGCCTGTAGAGTGGGTAGCGGCCATAGCCGGTCGGAATGTAACCGGCGTGGGTGACCAGATAGGCGTTGTCGTAGAAGGTGCCGTCTTCAGCTTTCGTCTTGTAGGTCTTCGCGTCCGGCAGTGGGTAGGTGTCCAAATAACGCCAGACCTGACCAATGAACGCCTGGCTTCCTGTCGGTAGAGTCAGCGCCGGGTTCGCCAGTGCGTCTGCGATAGTGATGGACCACATGACCAGGTCGTAGACATCCCCATTGGATGTCGTCGTTGCGGCGAACTTTGGAGCGGGATCGTACCCCAGAAGGCCCTGAAGGCTGCCACACGACGCTACGGCTCGGTTGGTCTTTACCGTAAGCACCTTGAGCACGTCTTGGAGGCTCTGAGGGATCGTCGCGCGTTGCGCCAGGGTGTGGCCATACACCACGAGGCTGAGAAGATTGCCGGCCTCGGAGCAGTCGTGATGCGCTGGGTTAGGTAAGCCATAAGGCGCCGCGATCACTTCAAAGTTGCGGACCGCGTCTCCGAGCGCATCAGCGGTGAGTTGTGGGTCATTGCTGCCCGCATAGGCGATGTCTACAAAGGCCTCGACCGCGTTATCCCAGAGCGGCATAACGTGCTCCGGGTGCTTTGTCAGATACCCAGACATCTCTTCATAGCCCACCCGGACAGCGTCCCGAGCGGTAGCGCCTTCGGCGTCCGTCCAAGGGGCTGACGAGAGAGAGGCGCGGAGGCCTACTCCCGGACGCCAGGCCTCTGGCAGGTCCTTGAACTCGGGATAGCAGGTGGTCGCATCCGGCCCCTGCTCATTCTTTCCCGGTGCGACGCTCTGACATCCTGTGACTCCTATGGTGAAGAGGACGGCGCAAAACCCTAGGCATCGAAGATCCATAGCAAGGTAGCCCCCATGAAAAGTTGAGGGGCAGCGGTAGCACAATTGCAACCGTCGTCAAAGGAGGGTGGCTTAGGGGCGGCGTTAGGTTAAGCTGTGGCCAAAGCTTAATGGAGAGACAATGACGCCAAGCATGACGGGCAAGAGGGTCGTCGTTACTGGGGCGAACTCAGGCATCGGACGCATCGCCGCCTTAGAACTCGCGCGGGCTGGCGCCGAGGTGATCCTCGTGTGTAGGGACGCGGTCCGTGGTGCCGAAGCCGTGGCCGACATCCAATCCAAGGCGGGCAGTGACCGCCTCGCGCTCATGCTCTGCGACATCTCTTCGCAGCAGGACATCCAGCGGTTCTGCCGTGAATTTCGATCTAGGTATGACCAGCTCGATGTCTTGGTCAATAACGCCGGAGCCTATTTTGCGGAGCGTCAAGAGAGCGTGGACGGGATCGAGCTCACCTTCGCGCTGAACCATCTCGGGTATTTCCTGATGGCGCGGGGACTCATGTCTAACCTAGAGGCGTCCCCCGCAGGGCGGATCGTGAACGTCGCGTCCATGGGGCACAGATTAGGGAAGATCGATCTGGAGGATCTAGAGTGGACCCGGCGAACGTATAGGGCGTTGCGGGCCTACTCGGACAGCAAGCTGATGAACATTCAATTCACCTCAGAGCTTGCGCGACGCTGCGCCGATAAGGGAGTCACAGCGAACTGTCTACACCCTGGCGCCATCAGGTCAGGCTTCGCGGTCTCCGAGGTTGGCTTCTTTGGGGCCTTGGTGCGACTCGGTAGCCCCTTCCTGACATCGCCAGAGAAGGGCGCCCGGGCGTCGATCTACCTAGCCTCATCGCCCAACGTGGCTCAGGTATCAGGAGCGTATTTCGTGGGCGAGAAGGTGAGAACCCCCAGCAGAGCCGCCCGAAACCGGGAGGATTCCGAGGCTTTATGGGCCGCGAGCGAACCCTATGTGAGGTACGACCCCACGGGTTGATCATTAACTATAATGTGCCTCGAGGACAGCGTCGTCGACCTCGCAGTTATGATAGACCTTCTGCACGTCGTCATCGTCCTCTAGGGCGTCGATGAGCTTCATAAAGGTAGCGAAATGTCGACTCTCGATGGCCTTCATCATAGTTGGGATACGGTTAAGGCTCGCCTCTTTTGGCTCGACCCCTAACTCCTGCAGCTTCTGCTGAACCGAACCGAACTCTGTCATCTCGGTATAGACCGTAAAGACACCCTCTTCGCTCTCGAAGTCATCGGCGCCCGCGTCGATCAGCTCCATGGTGAGCTCATCCTCGTCCTTGTCTCCAAGGTCGAGTACAAACACGCCCTTGCGGTCGAAGACGAACTGAAGACAGCCATCCTTACCGAGGGAACCATTGAACTTGCTAAAATAGCTCCGGACGTTACCCACGGTGCGATTGGTGTTATCGGTGGCGCACTCCACAAAGATGGCCACCCCATCTGGGCCGTACCCTTCGAAGGTGGACTCTTTGTATTCGTCTCCGCCGGCGCCAGCAGCCTTATTGATTGCCCGCTCGATGTTGTCCTTTGGCATGTTCATGCCGCGGGCGTTTTGGATCGCTGTTCGGAGACGTGGGTTGGCGTCAGGATCGGGCCCGCCCCCGGTCTTTACCGCGACGGTGATCTCCTTGATAAGCTTCGTGAAGATCTTTCCACGCTTAGCGTCTTGAGCGCCTTTTCTGTGGCGAATATTTGCCCATTTACTGTGACCTGCCACCTCTAATCCTCCCGGCCGGTAATACAAACGAGAATGTTATACGCTTTGGTATGCCCGCTGTCGACAGCTACGGGCAGGCGTAATCCCGACGGATGCACTGCTTGGGCAAATAGAATAACTTGGGGTCATCGACCAGCCGCGCGCAACGATATCCAGCGCCACACGCTTGGTCGTTCGTGCAGGCGACCCCACAGGCGCCGCCCCCAGGATAACCCAAGCACAAATTGCCGCCCGCCTTGCAATCTGTGTCCTCAGTACAGGGGTTACATAGGGCATCGGATCCCGAGTATGGATTTAACTGCGGATTCGACCCCGTGCCGTGTACTCCATAATGAACATTCTTCCAGGTGCGCGTGTTGACCCCACGAAGGATGGTCTTCCAGCTCAAGGGGAAGTGCGCGCCCTTGTCATTGGTTAAGGTCAGCCAATAGACAAACTCATGAAGCAACTGAAAACCAGCGGAGAAGGGGGTGGTGTTGACGGTCGTGACGATGTCTACGTTCTCGTAACTCTTATAGGGGTTTGCCATCAGTGCTTGCACGTATGTCCGGTAGGTCCGGCAACCATCCAGAATAAAGACCTGGTATTTCTCGGCCATGGTCAGGGCCGCGAAATCCCGAGCCTTGATCTCGTGCCGTGGCTGATAGTCCAGGATGAACCCCGCATTCTCGCCGGCGTGCCCAGAATACATCACGATGTCTCGGGTCGCGAAGCTCTCTTTCACGACCTCGGTGAGCTTCTCCTCATCGGCCTCGAGCACCATGTCAGAGTGGCTAATGTGAATCTCTACCGAGACCTCGCGCCCCTCGACCTGCACCCGGCGCACGAAGGGCCCTGAGTCAATCTTGAGATCAGCGAAGGTGGCTACACCGTCGTTCTCCCAGCCGTCCTCAATGAGCACCTCAACCAGCCACTTGGCGGTCTCTAGGTCAAACCTCTCTTCGTTGTAATCGCCGCCGAAGTGGATTCCCATATCCAAGACACCGTCTTCAAAAAGAAGGTCGTACCTCGGAAACGCGTCCTTCGCAGGGCTGCCGGCAATCTGAACGGTCACTTGCTCTGGGTTTGCTCCTGACCAGTCGCTCACGGAGACATCGAAGCTGCGACTCGACCCGGCTCCAGGCGCGATCGTGTGCATGAGGTAAACGCTGCCAACAAGATCCACCTCGAACCTGAATTCGACTCGGTTATCAGCGACGACCGTCGCGTTCGTGGTCATCGTCGAATCAGCACGCCGGATATAGGTAAAATAAACGTCGTCTTCCTTCGCTGATCCGCCGTTAGCGTCTCTGAGTTTCCCATCAACATAGCGCTTAATGGCGCGGGTCACATGAGCGATACGGGCGTTTACAGCGCGCTCTATCATCTCCTCGCGCACCGGCCCTTCGACGTCTGCGAACTCTGCGGACAGCTCGCCGTGAGCGATGCCGCTCAGCGTATACTCACGCGCGTTCGTGCTGATGTAGTTATCCCCACGCGCCTTAAGCTCTGAGAGGCTGTGAGGGCCATCGGTCGAGTCGGGGAGCTGGGTGCAGCTAAGCACCGTCACCGCCATCAGGAGTACACCTAAACGCATCGTCACCTCCGCGTGGAAAAGTTGCGGGAGTATACCAAAAGAGAGCCGAAAAAGCAGCCGCCGTGTCTAGGGTGCGTCCTGCCGTCTATTTCCGAGTCAGCAACAGCACATGTTCGTGTAATGCGGTCAGGCCTCGCTCCGCGAGGTGGCTCGCCCGGTCATAGGCATCCCGAGAGACGAGCACCTCCACCTCAAACGTGTCACCAAGGAGGCTTCGGACCCGATCGGGAGACGTCGAGAAGGGCGGACCGTCTATCTCGCCCTGGTCGTACTCAACGGTAATCATTAGACCCTGAGTTCCCGTCGGGACGACCCGCGAGAGAGCGAAGGCGTAATGGGGCTGAAGCTCAGGGGGTAGCGCGATGATGGCCGCGCGGTCATAGAAGGCGCTCAGTGCAGGCAGGTGAGTCGTCTCGATATTAAAGAAAGAGCCCTGCAGCAAAGACACACGCTCAGTGCTTGTCTTGGAGTACTCGTCGATCCGGCTCAACGTCGGGGCCAACTGCGCTTCCGACCAAAAGGCGTCGATGGCCACCGGAGAGATGTCCACACCCGCCACGTTATTGCCGGCCCTCGCAAGCCAGTGCATGTCGACGGACTTGCCACACAAGGGAACAAGGACGGCGCCCTCGGGCTTACAGGCGACGTGCCCCCACCATTCGGTCAGCGCCGGGTTCGGCTCGGCTCGGTGGAAGCCGATGCGGCCATCTCGCCATCGGTCGTGCCAAAAGCTTGGCCTCATCTCGTTGCCCCCGTTTCGGTTACAGCCTATCGATTCGCAGAGTCTATCCCGTTGTCGCAGCGCGATAAAGGGGGCGACGAACACGCGACGGCGGTCGCTTACGGTTCGCAG
>CALELH010000233.1 GCA_937902595.1 uncultured Myxococcales bacterium | reverse complement strand
GTAATCAAACTCGAGATCCTCTGGGACGACCCCCCATTGCATCTCAATTGGCTCGTCGACCCCCCCCTGCGCTCCAGCCTCAAAGGTGAGGCCAGCCCAAGGCTTACCCCGGTATGTATCGGCGGGCACCGCGACCACCGTGCCCGAGGGGTTCATAAAGGAGATTTCATCGTCTGCGTCTACGGAAAAGCTTGTTCGTATCGTGAGCTGGTAGCCGCTCTGCTGGAGGTTCATATCAGCGGAATCATCATCGCCGCAGCCGACCAGCGAGCTCAACGTCAACGCGAAAATCAAACAAAGTAAACGCAAGGAAACCTCCATTCTATACAGTTCTCTAGGTAGATAAATGAGTCGATAGACAGCGTGAATGCCGCCGACATTTTGTGGATGTCTGCGCCCCTATCACACGCAAATCTGACGACAGGTAAATTTGTGGGGAGGGCTGATCTCTGTCAAGCTTGAGAACAAATTTTCTCAGTGGAAAACTTGGTCTGGTTCCTTAAGGTTTACGTGTTCAAAATATACTCGGATCGATATTGCACTGAGTCTACTATTGCACTGAGCCTGCTTGACTTAAGGGGAGGCTCGTCAAAGCCAGACTTAATCAGTGACCGAACTTTGGATCTAGGTGAACAGAACTGACTCTCCGACCATCGGTCTTGATGAGCTCACAAGAGGACTGAGGCGAGCCTAACAGAATCTCATCAACGCGCTTAGGAGGTCTTGGGTACGAGACTCTGGAGCCACATACGCGTGGCTGGCGCGATTGAGGTGATATGCATGGAGGTTTCATTCGAGCCGAGCGCCGAAGATGGTAACGCGCCGACTTTGCCATAGAGAGGCTCGCCCCAATCGCCATCTCTCTCGAATCTCAGCGCCAGATCGACGTCCTCTGCGACTCGTGTTTCGCTCTCAAACACGAGTCGGTTCTGTCCCAGTAGAACTACGACCGCGTCATATGTCTCATCGGAGACCACCTTGTCGACGACGATCGAGACCCGCGCGCGCTGCTGGAGTGCTCTGTCTTCGAAGGTGTTGACGTCCGGCATCGCGAGACCTTCGTCAGCTATAGAGCGGAGCTCGCATACGCTGAGTGTCTTGGCGCGCCCCTTGACCTGTACTGATCGCTCGTTCTCAGTGACGACGGTGGTCGGGAGCTTGTTGAGAACGGCTGCGCTCAGGAGGATCTGGGTGCCGATCGACAGCGACTCAATACGAGCCGCGATGTTGACAGGATCTCCGAGCACCCCCCACTTCACGCGCCGCTTACTTCCGATGTTTCCGACGATCGCTTCTCCCGAGTGAATCCCGATCCCCATCTCGAGGGTCGGGCGGCCGACGGCCTTGAGCTCTTCGTTTAGAGCCTCCAGGGCGATCTGCATCTCGATAGCACAGCGACACGCGTCGAGGGCGTCGTTTTCATTGGCGACCGGGGTCCCAAACACGGTCAAGATTCCATCTCCGATGAAGTCATTAATCCAGCCACCATGTCGATCGATCACCTCGGTCATGCGGTCCAGATAGTCATTCAGCAGCGCACACATAGCCGGTGGGCCCAGTCGCCGGGGCATGGAGGAGAATCCGCGGAGATCGCTCATCAGGATGGTGATGTTTTGTATTCGTCCGCCCAGAGCGGTCGCTTCCGGGTCATCCAAGATCTTCTGCGCCAAACCCGGAGTGACATATCGCCCGAAGGCCTCTCGGAGCTCTGCTGTGCGACGCTCCTCTGCGACCTGTGCCTCAAGGGCGGCGCGACGCTGGTCTTCTAATTGTCGGGCTCGGGACGCCACCGCGTCGCTGAACAGGATCCACTGGGAGAGCGCGCCTAGAGGAATATAAAAGGCGCTCAGCCAGGTGCGTGGGATGACGCCGGACTCTGTGAAGGCGCTAAGCAGGTATCCAAGCACCAAGAATACCGCCGCCAGGGCGAGCCGCTGTGCCACTCGATCGCCCCTAAGAGCGCGGGCGAGGACCGCGAAGGCCATAACGACCAGTCCGATGGGCGCCATAAAGAGGAGATCGACCGAGATCGAGTACGGGATGATAAAGACGAGGATTGTGTTGAGCAATCCGAGCCAGGCAAAGGCCTGAGCAATCTTTGTCAGTCGTGGGTGTTTATCGCGTAGATCACAGGCTTCGATATAGAAATAGAAGGTGCAAAACGCGGTGAGCTCAAAACAGGTGATGATGACTCGGTTTGCGAGCCAGCCGCGGGAATCGGTCGGGAGGAGTAACCCTCCATGACCCCAATGACAAAAGACCCACTCGAGTAAGCTCGCCACGGCTAATGCGCCAAGCCAACCGAATAGCCTTCTTCTGACACGGATAAACAAGACGAAGGAGTAGATGGCCACTAAGCCGAAGACCCCCGACATCAGGCCATACACCCACTGACGCGCGCCGTCGTTGCTGCTTAGGTAGTCTCGGGTCGCGATCTTGAGAGGGGCGGAGATGCTGCCCTCGTCGACCAGCCTTAGGGTGACGAGGGCTTCTGCGCCGGACGGTAGCCGAAGTGGAAACCTCGGTAAGAAGTGAGGGACCGCGCGCGCTGATAAGGCTGTATCTTCTCCCGCCTCAAATCGGGTTGACTGCTTAGAGCCGTGCTGTATCCACGCCGTAGTGGAGTCAGTAAACCCGTTCTGAACTTGTATGATCCGCTCGATCTCGGTCGTGCTTACGTTAGCGACACGAAACCTGAGCCAGACGATCCCGGGTCGGAGTGCATTGGTGAAGGTCTTCTCGCCGAGAGGCCTCCAGAGGCTGGAGTCCTCGACATCATCGATGGTGTGAAGAGCGTGTGTCTCATCAAAGATGAACTCCACGTGGCCCTTGAGCGCTTGACTGGCCTGATCATGCTTAAGTTGAAGGGGCAGAGGTGAGGCGTCTGCACAGACGATGAGCGCGAGATAAGCGAAAGCGAAGAGCCAAATCCTTTGAGTGGCTAGTCGCTTGGTTCGAGAGCACCTTTGAGACATTGAACTCTTGTTTCCGAAGGGACGGGCACAACTCATGTCGCGACCTCGAAGAGCCCCTCCGCTCTGAAGATAGAGACTTCAAAGTGTCGTTGGCAAGGCTCTCGAGGTCTACGGGACAACTCTCCTCTAACTGACTTCTTCGGTTCAGTTACGGGTTCTCG
>CALELH010000232.1 GCA_937902595.1 uncultured Myxococcales bacterium | reverse complement strand
CGCTCCTCCGGCGGCGGCGTTTGACTCCCGCGCTTCAACCCATTGGCGGTGAACCCGTCGTTATAGATCCCACCTGGCCACTGCATCTCCCACGCATCTGCGATGGTTGAGAGGGGGACGACCGCCGCGAGCGACGGTGGGTTCGTTGAGGCGACGTATAGCTGAGAGATCCCCGGATAGGAGAGGCCAACCATGCCGACCTGATTGTTAAGGACCCATGGTTGGCGAGCCACGGTCTCGACGATGTCATAGCCGTCCGCATGCTGAGCGCGGTTAAAGAAGTCAAAGACACCGCCCGAGCATCCTGTGCCGCGCATATTGACGCTGACGGTCGCATAGCCGACGGCGTTTGCGATTTGAGCACCAGGGCTGATTCTGTCTGGCCGAGAGGGCGAATACCCTGAGTATTCGATGACCGTCGGGTAGGGGCCATCGCCGTAGAGGACAGGCTCGGGTAGGCGGACCATCGCACCGAGTCGAACACCATCTCGCGTGGTGATGTATTGGTAGCCATCGTTTGGATCGCCATCGGCACCGGTTATGGGAGAGAAGTGAATCCCGGTGAGGGTCTGCTCTTCGTAGAGGGACGCATCAGGGATGTCATTTACGGCGAGGACCCTGAAGCGCGGAGTCCAGGTTGGAGGGTCTGCGCTGTCATTACGGATCATGTATCCATCGCCCGGCTCGAGCACTTGCGCGTTGGCCAGGGACAGGCCGCTGGTCCCGGTGGAGTCTAGGACTCCGTAGGTATCGGGCGTATAGGCGAAGTGACCTTGACCCAGCGGGTCGGCGATCAAGGTCATCAGCTCTCTACCCATGGGGTTTATCAGCGTCAGATGTGCCTCAGGTTGTGCGCCTAGGACGGTGACCGCTTCGACTCCTGGGCGGTACTGAAACTCGGCTCGAGGTCCGGGGAGTGGTTCAGCGTCGGGGAGCGCCGCGTCATGGATGGCCATACTGTCCGTCCCGCCACCGACATCCCCATCCGAAGATAGATCTCCGCCGATAGACCCATCGGATGGGTTGGTGTCCAGCGCCTGATTAGAGACGCCTCCATCTTCACAGGCCCAGCACATGAGGGTAACGAAACATAGCAACCAAACGCGATGCACTTAGATCTCCAATCCTTAGACGAATACGAAGACAGCACCGGACACGATGCCACCGATTTGAGGATAAGCCGTCCTCCATTAGGTGTCAGAATGATACATGATGGCAACGGTTTTACTCTCAAATTGGCGCAGAAGAAGCGCAGGTTTGGTCTTTGAGAGTGCGCGAATAAGTGAATGTTGAAGAGATATGCTTAGTATAAAACGCTCTTTTATCTCTAGGTCTACTTGGTCTCCGAGGGGGGGCTCTTTGTTGGCGCGCTACCTGCTCCTTCTCTCGTTCATCACGCTCGTGATGGCGACCCAGGCTCACGCCTATGGGATCTTCTCAGCTGGACACAGAGCCATCACCAAGAGGGCGGTCGAAGAGTTTGGCGCGTGTTTCCCCGACGAAAAGCTGACCGAGCTCCAGGGGAGTCAGGTGATCCGCGGAAGTTGGCGCGAAGATGTCACCGCGAGGAAGTACATCGCTCCGGCGTGGAATCATTTTTACCATCCACACAAGACGTTTACCGCGCACACTCTCCTCGGCGAGAGAAAGAACTCCGATGACCGAGTGCGAGTGCTCCGTCGGGCGATTCAAGACTTACTCGCCCGTGGGGGGTCAGAGCGGAGCATCTATATGACCGTGGGCCGCTTGGTTCACCATGTCCAAGATATGACCTCACCTGCTCACGTGGTCTTGGTCAAGCATCCACCATCGAGCTTCGAGGCCGAGAGCCAGATGCTCACTCGGGCGCCTGTATCGTGCTCGCGCTACCTCCGAGATCCCATCGCACATCCCGAGGCGACTCATCGCGGGACAGCGCTCAAGACCCTCGCGGCCGTTCGGAGCCCCATCAAGGCCCTTCATAACGAAAGAGAGTGTGATCGCTGCACATGGGAGATGTTCTGGAGAGAGTCGGAGGGCGCTTCGGGCTTCGGCGGGTATGGCGTACTTGGGAACCGCTTTGGCCAGACCGTGATCACCGCTGAGGGCGGAGATGTCTATCGGGTTGAAGAGGGCACCTATAGTGACTTCATGACGCACCGACTCTCTGACGCTGTGGACGGCACTGTACAGGTGCTTCGGTGGGTACAGCGCGAGCGGACCCGCATCAGTCGGCGGGGTCTCAAGGGTCCGGAGTGAGGCAGTACGTGTCGCTCATCGGATCGAGAGGATCGAATTGCTTACAGGCCAGGTCGCCACAGTGGGCGTCGATACTACAGGTGGCGATACAGAACGCGCTCGCCGGCCCTGCGGTGCTCGAGAGCTGGAGGCAGGCGACACCCTCTCCGACGCATCCTCGGCCGGTGCGACAGTCTACGGTACAATTGCCGCCATGCCCTGTGTTGACACAGAACCCTGTCGCGCACTCATCGGATGGAGCCATCGTGGCCGTCGTACCGGTCGGTGTACATGAGTGGTTTAAGTCGGCTCCACGGGCGGTCTTACATTGGCCACCGATACAGGTGTCATGACGCCCGGTACAGTCCGTTGTTCGCTCGCATGCGTCTCCCGATTGAACGTTACCTGCGGCGACCCGGCCACAATTATTCGCCACGAATTCATGCCACTGTGTTGCCCACTCGACGGCGGGGGTTCGCTGGCATGGGGCCCGCTCCAATTGTTGAATACATGCGTCTACAGCCGTGGCCGTAAACTCGAGAGTACCTCTCGACTCGCGGTCACGAAGGTCTTCTTCGCAGGCGCTGGTCTCTTGAGTTACGCAGGTCTCGGCGGTTGGGCCACCGAGGCCAAAGAGAGACTGCACCTGGTAACCAGCGCCTACGCACATATAGACCCAGCTACACTTGGCGGCGGCCGAACGTTGGCAGAAGTCGGTCACGGGATCACCGGAGCCCATATCTCCAGACGTTCCGGCATCGGAGGACAGGTTTAGGACGTCGCCACCACCGCTATCTCCACCGCTGTCACCCCCACAACCTAGGGGTAATCCACACACCGCAATCACCATCAAGAAGCGCATTCCCATTCTGCAGGTCTCCATCATCTCTAGGGGCAAAGAATGACCGGGATGCAGGCTGAGTGCAAACCCTGTGGACGAAAAGGTGCCGCCCGGTCAGAATACGAACATGCGCATAGACTTCTATTACGACATCGTCTGCCCGTACGCCTACCTGGGCTCGACTCAAATCGAGGCCCTGGCTGAGCGTTGTGGTGCAGAGCTGAGGTGGCACCCTGTCCTGCTCGGTGGCATCTTCAGGTCCGTGGGGGGCGCCCAATCGCCTATGACTCAGATGAGTGCGCCCAGGGCTCGCCTCAACGCGCTCGATCTGGAGCGATGGGCCGACACTTGGTCAGTGCCGTTTAGCTTTCCGAGCAATCATCCGCGGCGGACGGTAAACGCGATGAGGTTGCTGACGGCGACGCCCCATGATGAGCGGCCAGCGCTCACACGACATCTCTACCGTGCCTATTGGGTGGACGGCCGCGATCTCGCCGATCGCGACGTGTTGAACGCCGTCGCGATCGAAGCAGGCGTAGACCCGGGTCTGATCGATTCGCCGGCAGCTCGCCAGGGCTTGTTCGATACGACGGCCGAGGCTGTCGCGCACGGAGCCTTTGGTGTCCCCGCTGTGGTGGTTGATGGCACTCTTTGGTGGGGCCAGGATCGGCTCAACTTTGTAGAGAGAGCCCTCGGAGGGCGTTGGCCAGGGCTCCCAGGCCGTATCCGCTCGGAGTCAAAGACCGTCCGGTTCTTCCATGACTTCGCGAGCCCCTTTAGCTATCTCGCGGCGACTCAGATCGAGCGTGTGGCAGCTCAGCATGGCGCGACATTAGAGTGGTGCCCGATCCTCTTGGGTGGCCTATTCCGTAATATCGGTACTGCGGATGTACCGCTCTTCCAGATGTCGGAGGCCAAGCGCGCTTACGTGACCCGGGACCTCTCAGATTGGGCGAGTTGGTGGGACGAGCCGTTCGCCTTTCCATCGCAGTTTCCCATTCGGACAATCGCGCCTCTCAGAGTGGCTATCGTCGAGCCGAGTCTGACGATGCCGCTGTACCGAGCCGCGTGGGCTGAGGACCTCGCCATCGACTCGCCGGAGGTCTTGGGTGATCTCATCGAGCGTCATGGATTCGATGCGCGAGAGGTGTTCGACCGCACCCAATCAGACGAAGTGAAGGCGACGTTGCGAGCGAACACGCAGCTCGCGCAGGATGTGGGCGCCTGTGGCGTACCTACATTTCAGATTACACCCTCAGAATCCGAGACGCCCTTCCTCATCTGGGGGCAAGACCGGATCCCTATGTTGGAGCGGGCCTTGGATGGCTGGTCTCCAGCCTGCGGCTGAAGCGAGGAACACGCATGAATATTCCCTTACTCGATCTCACAGCCCAGCTTTCTCAGTACCGAGAGCAAGCCCTCGAGGCGATCACTCGGGTTGTCGACAGCCAGAGGTTCATCATGGGTGACGAGGTGTCCGCGTTCGAGCGCGCCCTCGCTGATTATGTTGAGGTGCCTCATGGTGTCGGCGTCTCTTCGGGGACGGACGCGCTGCTCGCGGCGCTCATGGCGCTGGATGTCGGTCCAGGCGATGAGGTTGTCACGACGCCCTTCTCTTTCTTCGCGACGGCGGGGGTCGTCGCGCGACTTGGAGCCACGCCCGTCTTCGTGGACATCGACCCTGTCTCCTTCAATCTCACTGAGTCCGCTGTTCGAGCGGCCGTCACGCCAAACACGAAAGCCATCATCCCGGTGCACTTGTTTGGTCAAATCTGTGATCTCGGTGCCTATTATGAAGAGTCAGACCGACCGACGATCATTGAGGACTCAGCTCAGGCCCTAGGCGCCTCTCTTCGGGGCAAAATGAACGGACATTTCGGCGAGTGCGCCTGCGTGAGCTTCTTTCCGTCTAAGAACTTGGGCGGCTTTGGGGACGGAGGCGGAATCCTCTCCCGGGACGATGAGCTCGCAGAGCGAATGAGAATCATGCGAGTGCATGGCTCGAAGCCGAAATATCACCACCACGTCGTGGGGGGCAACTTTCGTTTGGACGCGATTCAGGCGGCCGTTCTGTCCGTCAAGCTGCCTTTGCTGGCAGGGTGGGCCGATGGGCGTCGAGAGAACGCGGCTCGCTATGGGGACCTGTTTGAGGAGTCTGGTCTGACCTCGCGAGGTCTGGTCACCCCTCCAACCGAGATTCCCGGCGCTAGACATGTCTACAACCAATACGTGATCCGCGCGTCCAGGCGAGATGAGCTGAAGTCGTATCTGACTGAGCGCGGTGTCGGTTCGATGGTCTATTATCCTCGCCCCCTCCACCTGCAGCCGTGTTTCGAGTCCCTCGCTCATCAGCAGGGAGACTTTCCCGAGGCAGAGCGAGCCTGTGAAGAAGTCCTCGCTTTACCGGTTTACCCGGAGCTCGATCCGGAGGGCCTCGCCTATGTAGTGGTCCAGATCTCCGCGTTCTCTGGTGTTTAAGGTACTGTTACTAAAGGGGAATCAAGAAAAGTCTCGCATCCTCTTTTGAAAGCTGACAGACTGAGCGCGTTCAAGGGCCATTCTTCCTGATTTGGGAGGGTGCGGCCTGGACTCCCTTTCGACACATCTGGCGTCGGGTTCGAGTAGTGACTCGAAATACGGAGAATCCGTACACGTACGCTGTGCCGTCATTAGATGTGCGAGCATTGGAGGGACAAACGTCAACCGATGCAGTTGTCTACATACATTCAGCGCACCCGTGCACTCGGCGACCTAAAGGCGCCGGCTACGGCGATCGAGGCTGTCGAGGCTAAGATCTCCGAGGGGGGCGCCACCTTTGATGACGTCTTACAGATGCGATCGGACCAGCTGGGTCCTTTAGTGTTACTTGGCATGTGGCGGGCCGGATGCCGGCACGCGATTCACCAAGCATATCTTCAAGAGGTCGCGGCGCGCCGTCGCCAGGGTAAGCTTACTCAGATCCCTTGGGCTCTACTTAAGCAGACGATCTCTCGCCACGAAGTCGCAGTTTTGGAGCGCGCTGAGGCCCTGTCTCCGACGGGGCGATCTGCGGAGCACCGTCGTCGAGACGCCATCAAGGCGACGGTGAGTTTATGGAACTCGTGTCTTGCCATCGCCCGCAAAGAGGCAGAGCTTTCGGTCAGTGTCGATACAGATATCCCTGGCCTACTGGAAGAGTATGGTGGCTTCGCTGGTAAGCTCTTTATTAAGGATGTCCCTGCTCATCGTTGGTTGGGGATCCGCCGAGGCGAGCGCTTAGGCGCCCTCCGGCTGGAGTTCGCATTACCCATTGAGCGGATGCTTGAGCAGGTTGAGGCGCGTAGCGCGAACCTCTCGGCCGTCGCGGGTGGTCGGGACGATGAGACGCTCTTAGAGTCGCTTGTGCTCACGGATCTAGAAGAGTGGGTCTTGACTCTCAAAGACGACGAGGCTCAGTTCCTCGCGATGCGCTCCGCCAGCAACGCATACCTGAATATGGTGTCTGCACCTGAGACGAGCCACCACGTGCTCGCCGCCGTCAGTATTCCCAAGAAGGGGCCGCTCGGTGTGGTCGTTATTCTCAAGGATGGTCGGCTTGTTGGTCATGGAACCGTTGAGCGAGGAAACGACGTCGTGACGTCCCTAGAGCGTGTGATCGGTAGCCACCCCGTCGAGGCGCTCATACTGCCAGCTGAGGCAGGGGAGGGGTCCGCGTCGACGGCCATCGCACAGGGGTTTGCGTCCCTCGAGGTTATTCGAACGACCTCCAAGGCCATGAAAGTGGGCATCAACGCCATCGAGAACGATCTGCCGAACTCCATCAAGGCGGCGCTCGTTCTAGCGAGGCGCGTCGCACAGCCCAAGATGCATTGGCTGGAGTTAGATCCTATCTCTTTGGGCTTGGCGGAATACCAGCAGGAGCTGGACGAGACAAACCTTCGTGGTTTCTATTCCGACATGCAGGCCCTGGCGCGCGCTGGGGTGGAGCCATCGGTACTTCAGAAGTCGCCAAAGGCGTCTGCACCCAAGGCGCGCGTCAGCGTGAAGGCCCTCAACCCACTCGTGAAGAACGTCGAGGATCTCCGTCCAGGGATGGAGATTGAGGGCGTCGTAACGAACATCACTCAGTTTGGCGCGTTTCTTAATCTAGGCCTCGCGAATGAAGGCCTGGTTCACGTGTCTGAGCTCGCTGATAACTTCGTCAGCGATCCCAACGAGGTCGTCACTGTGGGTCAACACGTCAAAGCCCATGTGCTCGGTGTTGATCGTGCGCGTCGCCGCATCTCTCTTTCCATGAGAACGGATCGCCGTGAGCGTAAGCCCGAGGCGGCTGAGCACTTGGACAGGATCGATGGCCCGCGCCGCCCAGCTGCGCCCTTGGATGACATACCGGGCCGTGGTGGCTCTCGTGGACCTGTCCGGTCTCCAGGCGGGGACCGTCAGCGTGGAGGGGCGCCCAATATGAGTCGTGCTCAGGCGCTCGCAGAGCTTGAGGCGCTCTTCAACAAGAAATAGGCTCCATTTCGGTTATCTTCCGAAATGCCAGCCACTCTCTATGCCGATTACGGTCGTGTAGATCCGAGTCTTCGAGTCTCCGCTCTGCGGTGCGAAGATGCCCCGAACGTAGGGCGCGACTATGAGGCCATCGCCTAGGTCGTCTCCAAACTTAAACTCGTATTGAATGGACACTGAGTACAGAGAACCGGCGACTGAGCCGGAGAAGTCTTCGTCTGTCGACGACGTCAGGGAGCCCCCTCCAATCCCGGTTGAGAACAGGAAGTGTAGAGCCTCCATCGTCTGGAATGGACGCCATCCAGCTTGTACAAATAGACCACCCAGGTTTCCGGTGTATTGCTCGTTCAGCCCCGTGAGTGAGCCGCCGCCCATCTCTAGGCCTAAAGTAAGCCTTGGTATGACCTCTTCACCAAACCGTAGATGCGTGTTTGAGCCTGAGTGTGCGCCCGTCGAACGGCCAGATTCATCTGTCGCTTGGCCAATCAACACACCGCTCCCAAGGGCGACATAAGATCCTCTAGGACCACGGTCCTCAGGAGCCGCCCAAGCTGAGCTTGCGAAGACCATGGTCCAGACGAGAGTGAGATACATCAATTTCATGGCGCCATCTTGGGTTGTGTGGAGCTGTGATGCAAGGATCCTTGTTCACGTACTATGAGCCCGGTACGGTCTCTCATTATGACCAAGATCAACCGAGTGCTCCGGCACATACTCACTGCGATTGACCTGTCTCTGGGGACCCTTACGCTCTTTTGGCCAGGGGTGTGGCATGAACTCGTCCACGGTGCCGTTGAGCGAACCACGTTTTACGTTGTTCAGGGGATCGGCATCACGCTCTTGATGAGGGGTTTGATCACCCTCAGGGGGCACGAGGCCGCCCTCCTCTACGGCATAAGCGGGCCAGGAGCGTTGTTCTTGGCTTGGTTGACCGCTGACACGAGCTCCGTCGCGTCTATCTTCTATTTGTGCTTGGCGAGTTTATGGATTGGCGGCGCCTATCAGCTTCGAGCTGACCGCTATCAAAGTCCCAGTGGTGAGGACTCAACGGGCGTTGACTTAACGTAGAGATCGAGCTTGTCATATGGGATCTCGATGTCCGCTCCGTTGAGCGCGTTGTAGATCTTGGTGTTGGCCCCATCGATAGCGAGCTCCCGCATCATAGGGTCGGTTAACCACACCAAGACGTCGAAGTCTAACCCTGAGCTACCGAAGGCTCTAAAGATGACTCTCGGTGGTCGGTGTGTAGAGATATGCGGGACATCGTGACAGCACTCAAGAAGCACCTCGCGCACTCGGTCTGGGTCTGAGCCATAAGCGACTGAGACGCTCAGATGAATCCGGTGCTGTGGACCTGGTCCACCGCTCTCGTTCACGATTTGTCCTGCAGCGATGAGTGAGTTAGGGACTGTGATCTCGACTTCGTCTAGAGTAAGCAGGCGAGTCGAGCGGATCCCGATCTGCGTAACTCGACCCCGCAGACCGCCCTCTAGGTTAATGAAGTCGCCGACCTTGAATGGACCATCGGCCAAGATCCAAATGCCTGAGAATAAATTGGCGAGGGAGTCCTTAGCGGCGAAACCGACCGCGATCCCCACAACACCCGCGGACGCGAGCCAAGCCGTGACATCGATCTCCCATGCCAGGAAGCCCAAGTAGATGGCGAAGGCCCAGATGGCCGTACGGGACAGGAGGTCGAACAGCGGCAGGGTTCTCTCCTGAATCACCCCTGTATCGGTCCTGCGACCGGCGACCTCTCGCAGCACCTCGTGGACAATCTTCACGGCGGCGTTCGCCCACATGAAGACGGCGATGGTCCACAGCGACGCATCGATTGGCTTCTGTTGAATCACTGTCTGGTCTAGTTCGTGAGTGGCCCAGGCGACGCCTGTGAGCAACACGCTTAGGTAGAGCGGGTGCCTCAAGCGCTTTGTCAGGATGTCGTCGATGGTGTTTTCAGACTTCTCAGTGATCTTACTGACGAGGCTGAGAAGCCAGCGTCGCAGAAGCCAAGCGGCGAGGAACGATCCCCCAAGAACGACGATTACGCGGACCCAACTGTGGCTCCATGCGCTGCTCATAGTGTCCAATATTGTGGCCTGCATAGGTCCCTTACGTGTCCAAATCGTCTCGAAGGCAGACGTCGCCCGCTGACAGCGTGCTCATCTTAAACGCGTTGGTCAAGTCATCGAGGTTTGACGTCGCTGGCAGCCCCGACAATTCAGCGAGGTAGGCGACCACCGTGGACGCGCTGACGCCGCGATCCCGTAGCTGACCCAAGGCGATGGCACCATCTCGTTTGGCGAGTCTTTGCCCATCGTGGTTCATTACCAGTCCGGTGTGAGCGTATCGAGGAATCGGCAACTCAAGTAGTCGCAATAGGAGCCACTGCCGAGCAGTTGACGGGAGGAGGTCCGCTCCTCGAAGGACGAGGCTACAGCCCATCGAGACGTCGTCACAACTGCAGGCTACCTGGTAGGACGCGACCCCGTCGACCCGACGAACAACAAAATCGCCCAGTGAGGAGACCATATCGTAGCGCTGTGGCCCGGCGATTAGATCTGTGAACACAACCTCGCTCTGACCCAGGCGCTCCATCGCAGCGCGCGCGTTGAGTCGCAGCGCAGGCCGTCGATCCCGTTTGACTGGGAGTTGGTTAAGATCTCCAAGAGGTTGAGGATGGCTTGGTCGGCAGGTCCCTGGATACACTGGACCTTCATCACTGGCGTGGGGCGCTCGGGTCGCGAGTTGAATCTCTCTCCGAGAACACCAGCAGGGGTAGAGCAGCCCCATGCTGTCGAGTTGTGCAAGGACCTCGTCGTATAGCGCGAAACGCTCTGATTGCCGATATGGACCTGCCGGGCCCCCAATTCTTGGACATTCGTCATAGACGAGGCCGAGCCAGTCTAGGTCTCGATATTGTCCCTCGAGGCAACCGTCGGGGATCGCCCTCGGGTCGAGGTCCTCGACGCGCAAGATGTTTCTCAGACCCAATTGTCGAGCAGAGAGCCAGGCCAGCAGGGCGGTTCTCGCGTTTCCTAGGTGTAGGTGACCAGTAGGCGTCGGCGCAAAGCGACCTGCACCCCCGAGAGTGAGAAGAGCGTCTGACCCCATCACTTATGGCGTCGGTGAGAGGTCTTTAGGCCAGTCCTTAGGATCGAGGGGGATCCCATTTGTGGGTGGGCTAGCCTTCTTCAATTTGGACCTGTCTATGAACTCATCTACCTTGATCTTAAGGGACGCGTTGACGTTGAACTTCCGGACCTTAATGAAGAACTCTTGGTGCTCGGCTTTGACGTAGGTGTACTCACCATCTTCAGCGCCGATCTCGTAGGTGAAGGTGTCCTGACGACTCTTCACTCGGACCGTGGCTCGCGCGTTCTTACCCAAACCGAACTCAGGCTTCGCTACCCGGCTGACGGGGATGGCGAGCTTAACCTGCTTGGCAGCGTTGACGATGGAGCGAATACGACCCACGTCGAGGGGTTTATCCGCTGGGAGCTGCGCGACAACCCAGGTGCCGTCCTCGTTTTGGCGTGCATCGATCTGTCCATGCTGATTCTTGATATTGAGTTCGATGACGTCCTCTATGTTGACGTATTCGGTGTCGACGTAGTTACGCAGCTCGTGACTCACCTTCCACGCGGCGACGCCTCGGGCCAGATAGACCTCGTCTTGTCCATCAAAGCGGGCATGCATTGATGTCCCTTTGGCGTTGCCTACGTAGAGAGAATAGGAGCGCTCAGGAGTCTTCAGAGAGATGTGTTTTGTAAAGTCGCGCTCGCCCACACTCAGAGCGTTATGGTTTTCCTTCTTCTTCGCGACAGACCGGCGGATCTTAGCCATCGTGAGACGGCCCAGTATGTCTTCGACTTTTCCGCTGTCGACGACGTAATCGTCATATCCTGGCAGGAGCCACTTGCCCTGTTTCTTGACGATGGTGATTACGTCGTTTTCATCGTGCTTATCGCCCTTTGGTCGCTTAATGGAGAACTCGCTAATATCCTCCAGCTTCACGTCAAAGAGAGCCCGCTCTTCGAACTTCGCCTGATTGCCCGTCGACCACATGACGATCGTCAGGAGCAACTGAGCGGCGAGCATTCCTCCAAGGACTTTATTGGTGCTCATGACTCACCTCCATCCGGTGCGTCATCTGTCTCTAACTCAACCACCTCTATCGGAGTCTCCGGTTCATTTGTCCCGGGTGGGGGAGCGGATGAATCTTTCCTTGGCGCTGGTGATGAGAGTCCATCGATAGGGATCGGGATGGCCATTCTGCGCCGAGTGATGGCGATCACTAAGACTCCAAGCAACGCGACGAGGACGATGGCGTAATTGATCGCTTCGTATTTCGTGCGCTCGTTTTGCTTGAGGGGCCTCAACGTCCGCGCGAAGGCGCCCGCCGAGCGAATCTTGAGCATGTCGGTGTCTGCGAGCGACCAGTCCACAAGGTTACGAACCAAGAGGATATTTCCTCGGTAGGTTCCTCCGCCGATCTGCTGTCCCATCTGGGTGACTAGGTCCGAAGTAAACTCCGAGGAACCAATGACGACGAGACGGGCTTCCGAATTCGAACTCTTGAGTGTCCGGCCTGTTCGATTGGCTTTGGCCGCGTCCTCTTGAGCCGTCCCGCCACCGAAGAGTGGAGACGGGCGCTCAGCGAAGTGACTCGTAAAGGTCCCGGTCACCGCGACCGCGATAGGTTGCACAGACCTCGTCGCGTCACCAGGGGCTCCGAATCCCTTATCTGGGTGGGTCTGAAAGTCCGGCTCAAGACGCGTGTCATACTTCAGCCAAGACTCGGCCGAAGTCCATGCGAGGTATTCCCCCTCCAGACCTTTAGGCAACTTGATGATTGGTATGCCACGCTCGTCCGTGATCGCATCGCCTGCTTCGTTTGTGTCGCCCGCGATCTTAACCGGGGATGACCAGGTCGCCGCGAGACCAGGAACACCCTTCATTGCGACATGCTCAGGGTTGAACGCGTCGGGCCGGATGTTCGGGAAGAAGGGATATGGAAGCAGCTCGATACGCTTCATGACCGTTGGGCCACGTCGCTGTTGTACAGGGATTGGAAAAGAGGTGTTTCGGGGGTCCATGACGAAGGCGTCTTCCACTGTCACGCCATAGCTCTTGATCAGGTCAAAGATGGTGTCATCTTGCCGGAGCGCCTGGAGGCCGGATCGCTCCGGTTTAATCATGTAGGTGCCCGCCAGGAAGATGACCGAGCCTCCGCGCATGAGATATTGGTCTATTGCGTATTGCCTCTTGGGGGTGAGCACGCCCGGTTTACCCACGATCAACACGTCGATATCACTCGCGACGACGCCATCATCTAGTTTGACTGTGCGCACTTCGTATTCTTCGCTGAGCGCGAGCTCCAGGGACCGGTAATCTCGTTGGTCGCCCTTCTTAGGCATCCCGGGAATATTCGGGGTGTTGTCTTCAATCAGTTGGGTGACGAGGCCGACCGTCTTCATGAACCCTGGGGCCATCCTCCGTACCGCCGCCTCTACAGTCTGACGTACGTCGGAATCAGAGAGGGTCCCCTGAGGAAAGACGGGATAACGCTTGTCGCCACTCTCTACGAGGAGATAGCACCAGAAACGACTGTTGCTATACAGGTCCGAGGCGAGGGGCCTGAAACCGTATTCTTGGTTGATACGCTCCTGTAGTTTGACGTCGGTCATTGGGTCAATCGACGAATAGGAGACCCGCCCACCACTCTTCGTGCGGACCTCAGCGATGGCCTTCTCCAGGCGCTGAGGGACAGCCTTGAGCTCTGCGGGTAACGTCGTCGGGCTGATATAGCCTGTGATCTTTATTTTAGCATCCGTGGTCGCGAGGACGGACTCGAGACTCTGAAATCCCTGGGAGACGCCGCGAATCGCGCGGGAGATGTCATATTCAAGATTCCGCAGCCGAACGGTGATGTCGGTGTCGTCCGCGTGAAACTCAATCAGGTCCGCGAAGGACAGCACCTTGTGCTCATCCCCATACTCGATGAGGATATGAAAGTATGAGTTGACGACGGCCTGCTCATTACGGCCTGAGACGCGAAATGGGACGCTACTTATCCCATAGCGCTCGTTGATCTCTTCCTCGATCTCTTCATCGCTGCTTGGATTGACGAAGGTGATCGAGACATTGCCGTCACCTTGGACCTCATATTCTTTAAGGAAATCTCTGATCCGTGGCACGAGGGGCGCCAGGAGCGGATGAGTCTTCTCGGAAAAATAGCCAGTGATCGTCAGAGGCTCGTTGAGTGAATCAAGGATCTCCGTGGTCGTTTCGCTGATCGTATACTCTTGGTCTGATGTCAGATCGGCGCGCGCCGTCGTGATCGGAGCGAGCCATAGATTACATGCGGCCACGTTAAGCCCGGCGAGCAGAACCGTCGTCATGAGGACTGGCCGACGCGACTTCGTGTCGGCAGGCTGAGCCTCCATTCGCTTCAGCTCAAGGAAGTAGACGTTCAGGGTCAGGAAGAAGGCTGTGAGAGTGCCATAATAGACGAAATCACGTACATCTAGGACGCCGCGCTCGATACTCTCGAAGCGGCTTCCTGTACCTACGGCGCGCAGGAACTCTCCGGTCTTATTACCGAAGAACTCGGCGACCGGCTCAGAGCCAACGAGATACAAGATTCCACCGATGACCAGGGTGACCATGAGAGAGACGATCTGATTGTCAGTTCGAGCGCTCACACACAGCCCGATGGCCATATACGTGGACGCCAATAAGAGCGCTCCGACGTACCCGCCCACGACTGGTCCCCAGTCCAAGTCACCCAGAGTAGAGACCGTAATCGGAAGTGGTAGAGTTAAGGCGAGCGCCAAGGTTACCAAGACAACGCCAGCGATGAACTTTCCGAGCACCAGGTGGCTCGTCTTCAGTGGGAGCGTCAGCAAGATCTCAAGGGTGCCGAGCTTCTGCTCCTCGCTCCATTGACGCATGGTGATCGCTGAGACCAGAAATACGAGCAGAATGGGTAGCCAGTTGAACAGAGGCCGAACGTCGGCCAGATTGCGAGCAAAGAACTTCGAGAGCGTGAAGAAGATGAACAAAGTCGCGACGAGAAAGACGCCGAGAAAGATCAGCGCGACAGGCGACAGGAAGTAGCTGCGAAGCTCCTTGCGTACGATCGTGAGGATGGAACCATTCATGCAGCCGTCTCCTCGCTTCTCGCTCGATTGACGTGTTCTGCCATCAGATCCCGGAACACCTGCTCCAAGCTCGGCACCTCGGCGCGCACCTCCGAGACGGCCCAACCAGACTCATGAGCTGTCTGCGCGATTCGAGCCGCCAGGTCCAATCCCGGCGCGCATCGAACTCGGTAGAGGTGCTTCCCATTGTTCGTCGGGGTCTCTGAGACGGACTCGACGCCCTCGACTGCGGCCAAGGCCTCTTGAACGGAGGACGAGCCGTCCGCGACCATCAATCGAACGATATTGCTCGACAAGAGGTCTTCTAGTGAGGAGTCAGCGGCCAAGTTACCGTCGATAAGGATCACGACCCGACTACAGACGGCCTCGATCTCTGACAGAATGTGCGTTGAGATGATCACCGTCGTGGTCTCAGCTAGGCGGCGAATGAGCGCACGGATCTCGAGTATCTGAACAGGATCCAGACCATTCGTGGGCTCATCGAGCACCAAGACACTTGGTTTATGCAGGATCGCCTGTGCGAGCGCGACGCGCTGCCGGTATCCTTTCGATAGCGTAGAGATCGGCTGCACAAGACGCTGGGTCAGCCCGGTGGCTTTCACTGCGTCTCCGACCGCCGTAAGTCGCTCATTTGCGGGAACACCCCTGAGCTCTGCCATCATCAAAAGATACTCTTGCACCAACATCTCGCCATACAGCGGGGCCTTCTCTGGCATATAGCCGATCTGCCGCTGCACTCCGATGCGGTCTTCGACCACATCGATTCCGCCCACCGAGATGGTCCCCTTTGTTGGCTCAAGGAAACCCGTCATCACCTTCATTACGGTCGTTTTACCTGCGCCATTGTGACCGAGTAGGCCTACAATTTCGCCATGTTCGACGTCGAAGCTGACGTCATCGACAGCCGTCAGATCACCATAACGTTTTTGCAAATTCTTGACTGAGATCATCAGTACCTTCCCAGCGCGGTACGCGGTGCCGCGTCGCTTCGATTCAAGTACGGTCCACTCCGCTGTGGAGGTGACTACTCTCGCGTCCGTGGTCATCTCGCTTAATCGTGGTCGCTCACCGCAGAGATTGCGGCTGGAGGCGGTCAAATTTGGTGCCCCCGCCTAGGACCAAATTCAGCTGGATTTCACCACCGAACAGCCCGGACGATCCTGCTAAGTGAGATGTTTGTCAACGATTGCTACCAATTTTGCGCATCGAATCTTTGAGGCAGCAGGGCGAATCGAGATAGAGTGCTGATCTATACGGAGTTGAGGTCAGACCATAGGGGGCGAATTTGTATCGCATAGCGTTGTTATTTTTGACCATTTGTTCGTTCGTCATGCTGTCTGCGTGCGGTGGAGACTCAGGCGGCGATGGTGGCGTGGAAGCCGATGCGACCGTCGTGCCAGCCTGTGCCGATGGGGTAGACAATGATGATGATGGTTTGACGGACCACCCGGATGATCCTGGTTGCCGTGACGCCGATGATTCAGATGAGACGGACATGGCAGCCCCCGCCTGCTCTGACGAGCTGGATAACGATGAAGATGGGACCACGGATCTCGACGACCGCGGCTGCGCTGATGCCTTAGATGATGATGAGAGCGATGATCCCCCGCTGCCTCAGTGCGATAACGGTGTGGATGACGACGGTGACGAAGCCATCGATCTCGAGGACCGGGGATGTTCGTCTAGAGCTGATGATGATGAGAGCGATGAGCCACCTCTGCCACATTGCTCGGATGGCATAGATAACGATGATGACGGGTTCACTGATTTTCCCGCTGACCCAGGCTGTGGCTCCGAGTTCGATGGTGATGAGACCGATGAGCAGCGACCGCTTCCTCAATGCGCGGACCATCGAGATAACGACGGTGACGGTCACGTGGATCTG
>CALELH010000231.1 GCA_937902595.1 uncultured Myxococcales bacterium | reverse complement strand
GAACATCGATCCCCCCCCACCATCCCCCCTCCGTTTCCAGCTCAGAGATAATTCGGCCAACGCAGGGATCTTCGTAGATGTCATGATGCTGCCCCGCTCTAGCCGAACAGGCCGACTCCTCGGGATGCGCCCGGCGCCCAAGAAAATGGACGCGATCATCAAAAAGGTCGGAGAGCTACCAAGAGGGGATTGGGAGGCGGCCAGAAGACTCGAACAGCTCACCTTGTTAGAACATATGGCCGCTCACCACTACTCGCACTCGGCCCAGCTCAAACGAGAGATTCACCAGCTACGCGCTGAACTCATGGTCTCTCTGACTGCCGTCACGCATCTGGAGTTTGAGGGCCGGTTAATCACGTGTAGCCCAACGCCCTGGGAGGGAGAGCTGCTCAGGCACTTCGACTCCGAAAGAGGGCTAGCTATTCAATGGGCGGCTGCCTGCATCGCGACCTTTGACGTTGGGTCAGGCTTTGTCATAGATCCTGACGGCGTACTAAGGCCGACAGCTCTCAAGACCAGGCCTATGCTGGAATTCCTGGGTAAGCGCGGCGCCCGGTTCATCGAGATAGAGGATCTACCGAGGGTCCTATCCTCACCCCTGGGACGTAGCTTTCCTAATCAGCCGGCCATACGAACAGAGTTGGTTCCAGAGCGCGGCACTCCAACGCCGTCCTTCAGTCAAACTAAGAAGGGTAAGCTCCGTCATCTAGACATCACCTTCAACTACGGCGAGACCTCGGTTCGCTGGGCTGAGCCGACCTATCTTGTCGAGCCCGTCGAAGGAGGGCCACCTAGAATCTACCTGCGGGACATAGACGCCGAGCTCAAGTTCGAAAGATCTTTGCTCGAACACAATCACCCCGGTCTGTTCACGGACTCAAGGCACACCGTTGGTGGTCAAACGGAGGGCGCGCCTAATCCTGTACGCTCCGCCCCAAGCAGACGTTCGGCTCCCAAGGAAGCTCGGCCCATCAGTCCAACTCTTAGCTTTCAGGCCACCCAATCAGGCCTTCGCATGGAGCTTGGCTTCACCTCGGATAGCTACCCTGTTCCGCCGCAGCGGATCGCGGACGCATGGAACACGGGCCAAACAACACTGCTCAGACTGGATGGCCGGCCCGCGACCGTACCGAGGTCATGGCTAACGAAATACGGTGAACTCCTTGAGGACCTCGTCCGATTGAACGATCGCCATGGAGACGAGCTTCCCCATACCGTCATCCCACTGATTCCAGATGAGATCGACATCCACCGGGGCGCGGGCTGCGCTCTGGACATTGAAGCCTATCAGCAATTGAATGACCTCCCGGACGGAGGCCAACCTGACACATTCCAAGGCCAATTGAGGAGCTATCAAAGGCTGGGCTATCAGTGGCTGAGACGACTCCATAAACTAAAATTAGGCGGGCTGCTTGCGGACGATATGGGTCTCGGTAAGACCATCCAAGCGATCGCGCTCTTAGCCCAGATTAATGAGATTGATAGCCAGGCGAGATCGCTGATCATCGCGCCTACGTCTGTGCTTGTGAATTGGCGGGAAGAACTTCAAAGGTTTGCGCCCGGTTTACCTGTCGCTCTCTATTACGGCAAAGAGCGCACTCTCCCTGACCGGGGCGTCGTCATCACCACATACGCCATGTTACGGCGTTGTGTACGTTCCCTCGCGAAGCCCAAGTGGGAGACGGTCATTCTCGATGAAGCCCAGGCCATAAAGAATCCGTCCAGTCAGACGGCACGAGCGGCGCGGCGTGTCAAAGGAAGGGCGCGGTATGCATTGACCGGTACGCCCTTCGAGAATGACCTAGATGAACTCTGGAGCGTGATGGAGTTCGTTCTGCCAGGGTTCTTCGGACGAATCGGTCGATTTAAGAAGGACTACAGAGCAGCAGCTCATCGCCCCAACAGCCCGAAGGGGATCCGACAAGTCGCGCACCTAAGGCGGCGCATCGCGCCCTTTGTTTTGAGACGGCTCAAGACAGAGGTGATCGAGGAGCTGCCCGACCGGCAGATCCAAATCGTCTCCTGCGAGCTAAGTGATGCTCAGCGAAAAACATACTCCAGCGTTGAGTCACGCTACCGTCGCTCGGTGGCATATCGTATCGCTGAGGTCGGCTTTGACCGCGCTAAATTCATGATTCTTGAAGCCTTAACTCGCTTACGTCAGGCAGCGTGCGATCCAGCTTTGCTTCCGGGCATTGAGGACGGCGCATCAGCGAAGAGGG
>CALELH010000230.1 GCA_937902595.1 uncultured Myxococcales bacterium | reverse complement strand
GCGGCCGGCGGCGCTGGTGGTCAAGGTGGTGTCGGTGGTTTAGGTGGCATGGGCGGCATGGGCGGTATCGGCGGTATGGGCGGCATCGGCGGTATGGGTGGTGCTGGCGGTATGGGTGGTGCCGGCGGTATGCCTGCGGGGCCTGACCTGATGGAGGTCGCTCGTTCAAGGGCCGACCTCGAGACATTCGTCTCCGCTGTTGAAGCTGCAGGCATGGATGACCTATTGGATGGTCCTGGGCGCTATACGGTGCTCGCGCCGAGCAATGACGCTTTCGCCGCCGTTCCAGATCTAGCGGCCGTTTTGGGAGACGCTGAATTGCTGCGGAGTGTCTTGGAGTACCACCTCTATCAGGGGGTGTTGAGCGCCGAAGAGATTCAGCAGCGTGGCCGAATCGTCACCAGCGGTGGCGACTCCGTCGTAATCACCGTAGTGGGTGGTGTCCTGAAGGTGAACGATGTCCCCGTGAGCGTTCGCGATATCCAGGCACACAATGGCGTCATCCATATCATCGATGCTGTCCTGAGCGTGGCAGATGCTCCTCAACCTGAGACGGTCTTTGAGGCGCTCGTCGCCGATGGTCGCTTTAACACCTTTGCGAACTTGATCCGCGAGACAGAGTTTGACGTGGATCTCGCTGAGGAAGGTCCATTTACGGTCTTTGCGCCGACTGATGTCGCCTTTGACCGATTCGAACTGGAGAATCCCGGCTTCTTGGGGGCGCTTGGCTTCGTTGGCAAGGAGATCCTCGTGATGACTCATCTCGCCGAGACTCGCCTGAACAGCGCGGGTTTTGCGGCGGCGGACGGGATCGTCAACTTTAATGAGGTGAATCTGCCGATCGAGGCGAACGCCGACGGCGCGACGGTCGCCGGGTCTACCGTGATTATTAACGACCTGGAAGGGGGCAACGGGGTCATCCATGGAATCGATCAGGTGATTCGTCGCCACCGCGATCCGAACATCATGGAGTGGCTGGAAGAAGATGGTCGGTTTGGACGGTTCCTGGAGATCGTTCGGGCGACCCGCGTTGCCGCGGAGCTTTCGCAGGACAACTGGGATGAGCTGGTGACGCTCTTCGCGCCGACGGATGATGCTTTCCAACTCTTGGAACAAGAAGCGCCTGGCGCTCTAGCGATGGTCCTCGCCAATGGTGTTTGGACTCTTGAGTTCGTGCGGCATCACATCGTCACGGGTGAGCATTACCTGGAGGATCTGGCTGAGCTTGATTTTATCGCTGCGGACAGCGGGCGGCTCCTGCCCGTGGAACGCGAGATCGAGGGCGGCGTTACGGTAGCAGGGGCGAGGCTTACTCAGTCAGACGTCTATCTGTTCAACGGACTGGTGCACGTTGTCGACCGGGTCATTCAACCTCCCCAGGCCGAAGAGCCCAGCGATTGCGATGACCCGGAAGAGATCCAGATTGACCGCGCGGCCGCAGGCAGCACGGTACGAGGCACTGCCTATTTTAGTTTTGCGGCTCAGAGAGAGGGGGCCCTCTGTATCAGCACAGTCGGCTCCGCCTTCGACACTCAAGTGAGTGTTCGAACGGGCTGCGAAGATCCGAACAGCGAGGTGGGTAGGAACGACAACGTACTCGACGACGTAATGCTCCAGTCGCAGCTGATGATCTTTGCCCAAGCCGGGCAAGAGTATTTCCTGCTTGTAGATGGCGCGGCTGAGGAGTCTGGGGACTTCGTGCTCAGCGTTACGGAGGGCGATTGTGTGAGTCCTCTCAGTATGGTGGACATCATGGAGAACTTGCGCGGGGTCGACTTTGACTCGTTCTTGATCTCGATGGACATTTTGGAAGAGACGGATCGCTTCGCTGCGCCTGAAACCAGCGTCACGCTCTTCGCTGTTGAGGAGGGGGCCTGGGATACGCTTGGGATCGATGCGTCGGAGGACCTCCTCGCTGATGATGACCGTCTTAGATTGGTCGTACAGCATCACACCCTACCGGAACGCCAAACTTCGGCTCAACTCGCGACGCGGGAGGCCTGGATGGCGGAGTCAGGGCAGGCGGTACAAGTCGATTCTGTCCGCGGTGAGATTGTTGTCGAGGGGCATCGAGTGCGTCGGCCAGACCTCGCCGCGAACAACGGAATTATTCACACCGTTGACCGGCTGTTTGACCCTGCGACCCCATGTATAGACGTAGCGGATTGTGAGGAAGGCCAAGTATGTCGAAACAACTTATGCGGTGCCCCTCCTCCCGCCGGAAATCTGATTGAAGAGCTGACAAACGCGGGCACCTTTGAGCGTTTTCTCAGCTTCATAGAGGTCGCTGATTTGACTGAGACGCTGAGTCACGATGGGCCTTACACGATCCTGGCCCCCACGGACGCAGCCTTGTTGCAACTTGAGGTTGAAAACCCGGGTACACTGGACAATCTCTTAGGGGATCGCCCGGCCTTGATTCAAATCATTCGGTACCACCTCATCGAGGCGGACGTACCATCGGAAGAGTTCTTTGCCCTTGACCGAATCGTTACGTCGAGCGGGCTCGTTCTGAACCTGGACGCCGGGCCGCATGGCATTCGCGTGAATGACATCGACATCACAGATCGAGATCAGGTCGCTACGAATGGACGATTCAACTCGATCGCTGGGCTTCTCATACCGCCGACGCCCGTCGCGACCGGGACATGCGAGAACCCGACAGCGCTCCCGAACACGGGGCGGGTCGTCGGAACAACTCAGGGGGCCGCGGCCATTCTTGACACTCTTTGCTCCGAGCACTGTGGTGTCGTCAATAGCCCGGAGGCGGTCTTCGTCTATGAGCCTCAAGAGGACGCCACGGTCTGCTTCTCTACGACGGATTCATCCTATGACACGGTCTTGCATGTCCGAGATGACTGTGATGATGACTCATCTGAGCTCACCTGTAATGATGACTCCGCTTTCGCTGGGGGAGTCCACTCAGCGGTCGAACTCGATGTCATCGCAGGCCAGCAGTACTACGTGGTCGTCGATGGTTGTAGTCGACGAAACCGAGTCGTGGGCGAGAATGGACCTTTTCTCTTGTCCGTACGCAATGGCCCCTGCCGACGACCGAATACGATCATCGATCAGCTCCAGGCGGATAACGCTCGCTTTCGTACCTTGTTAAGCGCGGTTCGGGTGACCGGCCTTGATGATCTTCTCCGTCGGGAGGTTGAGCACACGATCTTGGCGCCGACCGAGGAAGCCTTTAACGCGATGGAGGATAGCGATCCGGGGATTGTGAACCGGCTCGTCAACTCGCCCGCGGAGCTCGAGGCGTTGCTGCTCTATCATATCCTACCGGGCTCCATCGATTCGTCCACGCTCGCGGCGGCTGGCTCAACGCTCAGTTTGGATGGCCGATTCGTTGAGAATTATCGTCGAGGCGACACGGTCTTTGCCAACGAGTACCCCCTGTCTGACGTCGATATCGAGGCGGACAATGGGATGATTCATCCAATAGATCACATATTACTTCCTCCAAACGCCTGTGCGGTCGGAGCTGATTGCGGTGCAAGCTACCGTTGCTTGGATGGCCAATGTATGCGGATTCAACCACCGGGGACGATCATAGACGAATTGGAAGCCGCTGGAGCCTTTGAGACCTTTCTCGGCTTCGCTGAGGCGGTAGACATGACCGCCACGCTCGCGAACGCCTCGCCGCTGACGCTCTTCGTCCCGACGGATGACGCCTTTCGTAGGTTTCAGGAGTTTGACCGAGCCGGTTTTAATGACGTGCTTAACAATCCGGAAGAGATGATGAGCTTGGTCTTGTTTCACATGGTTACGGGGTCATTCCGGTCTGAGGAGCTCGTGAACCGTCTCTTCGTTTTGAGTGATGAAGGCACCCAACTCTCCCTTGAGGTTGATGATGACGGCGTGGTGAACATCAATGGAACGCCTCTGATCGAGCAAGATCGTGAAGCGTATAATGGCTTGATTCACACCATCGACCTCGTCCTTAGGCCCCCCAGTGAACCCGATGCGTGCATCGATCCGATCCCCGTCGAAGGCTTTGGCCAGTTCGAAGGTAATACGGACGCGGCAGGAGCGAGATATATGTCGACATGTGGCGCGTTGGCAGAGAGCCCCGAGGTGGTGTTTGTCTACACTCCCGAGGAGGATACGCGGGTGTGCTTGAGCACTGGCGGGGCTGACTTTGACACGGTGCTACATGTTCGGCGCGGCGTTTGCGAAGAGCTGGGAGCCCAGGCGAATTGTCCTGACGTACCGGACCTGACGTGCTGCAATGATGACTCTGAGCACGCAGGTGGTTTTACATCGGCCCTGACCCTGAACGCGGCCGCAGCGGAGGACCACTTCATCTTTGTTGATGGTTTTGGAGCAGACTCGTCTGGCAATTTCCGCTTAGAGGTCAGCCCGGGTGCATGCGGAGAGCAGCCTCCAGCAGGTGATGTTACGCGGGTGCTTGAGGAAGACGGTCGTTTCACAATCCTGCTGGAGGCGTTCCAACGGTCACAACTTCTGCGAACTCTTGAGGATGATGATGAGCAGTTCACGGTCTTCGCCCCGACAGATGACGCCTTCGCGATCCTTGATGCGGAGCTTCAGGCTGTCCCTGACGGAGATCCCGAGAACCTCGAAGTTTTACTTCAGACTCGAAATGTTCTGAGACCAATCGTGGAATATCACGTGGCTACCGAGCGCCTCTTCTCCGACGGGTTTCCCGGTGCAGACCGGGTCACCTCCTTGCTTGAGGATACACCGCTCTTGCTTCAACTCAGAGGGGATGACCTCTTTGTGACCGGGGTTCAGGTTACCGAAATAGATATTCCCGCCACCAACGGGGTGATTCACGTGCTCGATCGGGTGCTGAGCCCTCCCACACCTTGCCTGCGTGCTGAAGACTGTAGTGGCGACCAGATCTGCAACCTGGGGATCGGTTTCTGCGCGGATCGTCCTGAGCCAGGGACATGTGATGATCCGTTCTCTCTAGAGGCCATCGGTGACATTCAGGCGAGTACGGCGGCAGATCAAGAGGGTGCTGAGACGTTTAATTATGCCCGTGGTACGTGCGGGGGACGCGATGGTTTCGAGCATGTCTATCGATTTGCTCCCGACGTCCCTGAGGATGAGGTGCAACAGTTCTGTGTTCATACGACTGGCTCCAGCTTTGACACGGTCCTCCATGCACGTCAGTCCGTCTGTAATGACGCGTCGACGGAGATCGGATGTAACGACGATAATCGTGGCGTCACCGGCGAAGCGGGAAGCTCCGCGTTGACTCTCCGAGCGTCCATGGGATCGGTCTTCTACGTCTTCGTGGATGGGTGGTCAGACTTCGATCGCGGTGAGTATACCCTCGGGCTCCGTTTGGGCAGCTGCGAGGGTGGCGACTGATCCAGAGTCCGGGACAGTGAACAGTGTTCGACTTAGACCCCTACGCCATTCTTAAGACGTCCTCGTCAGCAACGGACGAAGAGGTCAAGGCTGCCTGGAGAGCTCGACTCCGGGAGCACCATCCGGACCGCTTCGCCGGAGCGCCTGCTCCTGTCATCGCTGCAGCTGAAGAGATGACGGAGCTTATCAACGGAGCCTACACTCAGGCGAGGGCCAAGAGACAGTCGCCTAAAGATGTTCCTCGCAGAGGCAAGCGTCCGAGTGGAAAGCTGCCGAAGGCTCAGAGCTTGGTGCGACAAGCGCAGGTCCTTATTGAATATGCTGACGCCTTGATGG
>CALELH010000229.1 GCA_937902595.1 uncultured Myxococcales bacterium | reverse complement strand
GTTGGAGTCGCCTCCGCAGGCGCCTTCGACGCCGACCTGTACGCCGGCCTCTACTGTATTGCAGGTGGTACACTGCCCAGGTGTCGTGCCGACGCAAGCGACAGCGCCGTCCGCGGCGCAGCAGAGCTCATTAGCGCCACAGCCTGCGTGATCATCAGATTCGGGATCACACTCTTCGCAGAACCCGTTGATGCAGAAGGCGCCGGTCGGATGCTCAGTCTCAGCGCAGTCTCGATTCGTCTCGCATGAGAAGCAGGGTAGGTCCTCATCGAGGACGCCATCGCAGTCATCGTCGACTGGATCGCCATCGTTGCAGACCTCCTCGCTTGGATCTCCGATGATCGCGTCGCATTCGAATCCGTCCCCGCCACCGTTGCAAACCCAGCTGCCTTCCGCTCGGCATCCACCTGTCCCAAGGGCGCACGGCCCCCCCTTGAACGGGGCAGACCGATCTCCCTCGAGGAAGCCTTCGTCTACAAGGCAATTACAGTTGTTGTCCTTATTGTCGCAGATCTCGACGGCCTCTCCGACCAGGGCTGGCGCCTGTACTGATTGGCAGAGGCCATTCTTAACGAAGAACACCTTGGTTGTCCCGCTGCTGTTCGGGGTGATGTCCTCTTGGAAGAGCTTCAATACGCAGCTGTTTGTTTCGTCGCAGTCAGCGTCTTGTTCGAGGCTGTCACAGACACTCTCTGATCCGCCCTGACTCAGGAAAAAGAGCGACGCGTCGACGGAGCGCCCCGGGGGGAGGTCGACGTCTGAAAGTGGCGGGCCAATGCGCCCGTCGGACCATTTGAAAGCGACTCGATGTTGGGTGCCGTCTTCTGTGCGAACCACGAGGCACGCGTTGGCCTTACTGTCGACATCGAGAGTTCGGCCCAAAGTGTCTCTGCATGTGCTCTCGCACGGGGCGACGGGGTAATCATCCCGAGGCTGTACGCCCTCCGCCAACCCCAAGCAGGGAGCGAGATCCATCTCAACTAAGGTAATCTCTGGTGGAGGGGGATTACATCCAAAGTTCCCAAACGTCAGCAGAGGGACGAACAGGAGGACCCACGCCTGTGCGGGGATTCGCAGAATATGCCTCATTCTTTAGCTCCCTGAATGTTTGCTACGCAAACAAATCTCTTGCTGATCTTTGATAGCACATTTCGGGAGTTTGATGGGACCGAGAAGTGGCTCGCTTAGAACCAACCTCGTCGCCGCCGAGACTTCTCGAACCGATGACGCTGCAGCTCTCTGCGGAGGAGTGACGGAAAGTCCGGGACGAGTTGCGGTGGTGGAGTCCCTACGTGCACCAAGCGCTCCGTCGCTCGGTCCTTGAAAAGCTGTACCAAATCAGCGTGTTCCGCGTCATCTTCGACCTCGTCAGCGAGTCGTCTCGCGGTCTCGAGGTCCAGGGCCCCACGGCGTAGCATGTCCTGGAAACTACGGATCAGAACGTCCAGGTTAAAATCGTAGTCTCGATGCAGTGACGTTCCAATTCGAACGACGGTGGTGGCTTTCAGTCGTTTGTCCCCATAGAGCGCCAGAGCCGCTTGGAAATAATTGTAGACCGGTACCACACGAGATCCGTAGGCCTCGAAGCGAATTGGCGGGGACTTGCGGTCGAGATGGATGATGATCCGATCCACAGGATCGCACGGCTGCAGTTGGTCCAGGGCCGCGTAGATCGACTCTCGACCGTCTGGATAAACTCCCGCAATATCCAAGACCTCTTCCAAAACATCAGGGGGAACGCGCTCCGCCAGGAGATCCGCGTAGAGCGAATACACGAAAGCATCTCGCTCGGCGTCGTCGCCGAACAGGATCTCTCTACTGTCCTGGTGGGCCTTACCGCGCGCCCGCAATAACGCAGGAAGCTTATATCCGACCTGCTCCTTGATCGCTCGAAACCGCCCGAGGAGGAGGTTGCGCAGATTGTCTTTGAGCACGAAGCCGTCGAAGTCGACTCCGTCGAGCTGGAGCTTCTCCGAGAGGACCCCACGCATCTGCTTGGGGCTCCCGCTAATGAAGTAGATCTCGGCGTTGCCGGCTGCGTCTACTCTCAGAGACTTGAGTAGATCCGCGCTGCCGGGAACGTTCGCTTTATCCGCCGGGCGTTGGAAAGCCGTTCGGACCAGATCCTTTAGGGTGTCGAACTCGGTCTTGAGATAGGTCTTGTCCATATCCCAACGATAGATGTGTGGGGCTGAGTTCATGCCTTAGGCTTCATCGGAGCGCTCTTCCAATAGCGCGCTGATACGGCCGCATAGATCGTTGCGGACTCCCTTGTGCGCCACCTTGATCGCGTTGGCTAAGGCGCGCTGGTTACTCCGGCCATGGGCCTTAATACAGAGGTGGTCAAAGCCCAGGATCGGAGCGCCGCCGTATTGCCGCCAGTCAGTGACCTCCTTGAGTTGAAGGAGTCCTCCGCGGAGCATCATGAGCCCCGCGCGCCAGGTGAGCTTGCTGCGATAGGCATACTTGGCGAGGTCGATGACCGTCTCGCTCATTCCCTCCAGCATCTTCAGCACGACGTTGCCGGTGAAGCCGCTCGTCACGACGACGTCTGCGCGTCCTCGTGTCAGGTCGACGCCCTCGATATTGCCTATGAAGTTAATACGAGGGTCCTGACTGAGTATTGCGTTGGCCGCGACGATCTCAGGCAGACCCTTATAGGGCTCTTCTCCGTTAGACAGTAGGGCTACTTTGGGGCTGGGGTTGTTTGAGATACACGACGCGTAGGCGCTCCCCATTTGGGCGAAAGCCACCAGCGTATCAGCGTCGGCTGTCAGCGTAGCTCCGACGTCTAAGATCAATGAGAAAGGGTCATCTTTGACCCCTCGGCGTAGCTCCGTAGGGAACACCGCAGCGAGCGCGGTCCTGGGGACGCCTGGCAGCGTCTGGAAGTGCTTCGCACAAGCGAGAATACACGCGCCAGTGTTTCCCGCGCTGACCAAAGCGTCGGCGCTCCCTTCCGCGACTAATCGAGCGCCTACGAGTATCGAGGCGTCCGGCTTAGATCGGAGAGCCTCTTTTGGGGACTCGTCCATACCGACGAATTCGGAGGCGTGTTGGACTGAGAGATAGCCGCCGTCGTAGCGCGCTCGTTTGAGCACAGGGTCGATCTTGGCTTGGTCTCCGACGATGATGATCCCAGCGTCTTGAGCGAGTGAGAGCTCTGCCGCTGCAAGCACAGCCGTAGCGGTGCCCTCATCTCCACCCATTGCGTCCAGTGCGATCGTAGCCATGGATTCCTTCTAGCGTGTTCGCGGCCTCAGGGGAACTAGGTTCACTCGGGAATGAACAGTACGATGACGTCTTGGGGAGGGACGTCCAGCGTATCCGGTAGCCCTTCAGGGAACGAACGCTCGTCGAATAATGACCTGACCTCAGCGGCCTCGTTCAAGAGTCCAGGGAGGCCCCGCATGGTGGCCGGTTCATCGCCCCAATTGAACAGAGCGAGACCGCCAGGTGTTCGCCACACTGTGGGGAGCTGTAACCCCCGGTATACCGGGCGCCATAGACGTACGAGTCCCGCTTCCCATGGCGCCCAAAAAGTCTCGGCGGCTTGGTCTGTGAGCTGGTCGACTGGATCCCCCAGCAGGTATAGCCCTCCCGCCATGGCGATGATGGTGGCCCACTGCCGCGCGAGCCCCGGGGCCAATCCAGCGACATGCACTGGGCCAGGGTCTAATCTGTGGCTCAGCCCATGATGCCAGCCTGTCGAGAGCGACCATGCCGTACGAATCAGGCTGTCCTTGGACGGAGGAGGGAGGGCCGTCGGCGGCTCTTCGCGGGTCAATAACGCCCGACATTCGTCTTGCTCGACGCTTGTGGGATGAACGCAAGGGGGACTAGACGCTGGTCCGACTGCGCGTAATTTTTGAGTATAGGCACCTCGCTGTGGGACGTGCGTCGTGACTGTGAGGTCGAGGCCGCTGGCGCTCATCGACTCAGCGAGCGGGGTGGCCCATTGGTCTGGTACATCGGGGATCTCAACGGAGTCGACCCCTGACGTGCTCAACGTGTTCGCTACCCGAGCGATCTCTTCTCTGGTCTCGGGGCGCCCATAGTGAACGAAGCGACAAGGGGGCGCTCCACACGCCTCATCGTCGGCCTGACGTCCATCCGCTTCGGCGCTTCGAAGCGCCGGCCAGTGGAGCCCGAGTGAGTAGTCGGGCGTGTTGGGAAGACCATCCGGGAAGGCGAGACCCGGAGTCCATTGGCCGATGGCCGAATACCAAAGTCCATCAATGAGCAAGAGAGGGGGAGGG
>CALELH010000228.1 GCA_937902595.1 uncultured Myxococcales bacterium | reverse complement strand
GCTCTCCCATCCCCATGTCTATTGAGACGCTGCTATCAGATGAGCCAGAGCGGCAGCCGTTCTTGAGTCATCGGGCTGAAGTCTTGACCTTACTTGGAGACGACTCGCACGCCGGAGATGTCGAGCCCGAGCAACTCTCTAGGGCCTTTGCCCGGATTATTGGGGCCGAGGCCTCACGGTCCCCCCTAGCCATTCTCCTCAGTGATCTACATTGGCTACCTGACACTGGGCACTCGATCCTTGAAGAGATTATCAGCACTCAGGTATCCGGAGCTCTACTGGTCGTGGTCAGCGCGAGACCAGGTGTCGTTGAGGCTTTGGACCGATGGTCGAACCATGAAGGCGCTGAGCGAATCGATCTCGGACCGCTGTCACGGCAGGCTGCGGACGAACTCGTTCGGCAGACCGCGCCGATGAGCAGCGCTCAATACATCAAAGGCGTGATTAGTCGAGCCGAAGGCAATCCACTTTATTTGAGGGAACTCGCGCTCGCGTCACGAGACGCCGAACCTCTGCCCGGCACTATCGAAGGTGTGATCCGGGCGCGCTTCGACCGACTTGAGTTGTCCCTGAAAGAGACATTACAGGCGGGGGCTATCTGGGGTCGCGACTTCAACCTTCATAGCGTGGGCATCTTACTTAACGAGCCGGCGGATCTGATGTCGCGGCTGAGCTCTCTGGAGCACGGGCGGTTCATTCACCGCAGCCAGTCGCACGAACTGACCCCTAAATGGCGATTTGATCACGCTCTCCTCCACGAGGTGATCTATCAAGCGACATCTTCGCAGACTCGACGTGCATGGCACGCGAAAGCGGCGGCCTGGCTGAGGACCCACAAAGACACCACCCAAGTGGCGACACTTCTTAGAATCGCCCGACACCATCAGAACGCTGAAGACAGCCACCGCGCGGCGAGCACCTGGCTCGAATGTGGCTTGCGCGCGGCTCAACTCGTCATGCCAGCAGAGGCGCTCGAAGCACTCAAAGAGTCTGTCGGTATCGAGGAACGTCACCCCGGCTCACTCTCACTAGACGAACACGCTGAAGCTCAGGCAGAGCTCGGAAAGCTGCTCTTCGAAGCGGGTGATCTCAGCGGCGCCGACTTGGCCCTGGCGCAGGCCATAGACCTCACCGCTCCGCCCCAGGTAGTGATTCGGTCAGAGCGGATGTTTGATAGAGCGAGAGTCCTCGAGGCCCAGGGTCAAATCACGGTCGCAGACGAGGCGGTCTCAACGGCGCGAAGAGCCCTGGGGGGGGAACTCGCCCCTGAAGCCCGTAAGCTCGACCTTGAGCTTCGTCGGTATGGTGCTTGGCTCACCTATCGTTCAGGAGATATCAAGGCGGCCTCGAAGACCTTCCGGGAGCTGGTTGATGAGGTCCCCGAAGATCAACTTCTCCTCAAGGGCCTGGCGCTTAATGGCGCCGGCGTTGCCGAATATGGGCTAGGGGACTACGTAGCCGCACACACGTACTTCCGGCGAGCCCTGGACAAGTTTGAGGAGGTTGGAAGCCATCGTCGCCGCTGCAGTGCGTACAATAATCTAGGGATGGTTTGCGCAAAAGGGGGAGACGCACGCGAGGCCATTAAGTGGTATGAACGCGCAGTCAACCTCCACGCCAAGGCCAGCAACCGCACCGGTCTCGCGCAGACCTATAACAACATAGGCACGCTCTACGGAGATCTGGGTGACCTCGAGAAGGCTGAGGGGTTCTTTCGAGAGTCAGTCCGTATCCGCGAAGCGTCTGGTCACTCAGGCCTCGCCATCGGGTATGCCAATCTCTCGGAGGTGCTCTTTAAGCTGACCCACCTAGAGGACGCGCTTGGGTATGTGACAAGCGCCATCGATCTCTGCGAGAAGGGCCGAGGGCCACAATACCTGCTCCCGGATGCCTACCGGATGCTGTCCGAGATGCAGCTCGCGAAGGGTACCGTCGACGTGTCCATCATCTCCGGCGAGAAGGCGCTCAGTCTCGCTGAGCGTGCCTCAGACGTCCCACGGAAAGCTGCGGCGCACCGGGCCCTTGGCCAAGCGTACTCGGCCGCACAAAACCCGGACGAGGCCGAACAGCATCTCACGGAGAGCATCACGATCCTCGAGGAGCTTGATCAACCCTTCGAGTTGGCGCGGGCGTACGAAGCGAAGGCTGCCCACCTTGACGCTGTCTCCCCGGGCTCGGGCGAACCTCTTAGAGCCCAAGCAGATAGGCTTCGAGAGGATCTCGCCCTATAGAGTTGCGCTCGGACATTCGTACACACGGCGAGGTCGACCACGTCCTAATATGGACCGAGCTTTTGCGGACGGTCGTCTTTGGGTAGACTAGACGCCTTAACAACACTGGAGACCTCGATGCCTACGAGACACTGGCTCCTCCTTGCTGTCCTCTTCTTTGTCGGAGGTGCGGCTCACGCTGCCACGGTTAAGCGGCTCTCGACACAAGAGTTAACTGCGCGCTCCTCCATCGTGTTCATCGGGGTCGTGACAGCTCAATCGACCCACCATCAAGAGGCTCCCATCAAGATCTGGACGACGACCACCTTTGACGTCGAACGGGTTTTGAAAGGTACCCCATCCTCAACACTCAAGGTTCAGCAGCTTGGTGGAGAGGTTGGAGCAGGCGCGAACCATCTCGTCCAGAAGGTACACGGTTATCCGGGCTTCCGCGTCGGAGAGCGAGTGCTGCTCTTCTTAGAGACCACTGACATGGGACACCTGGTCGTTACGGGCATGGCCCAAGGCAAGTTCAGCCTCACGCCAGGCGCTGTGGACCGAGAGGTGCGCGCGGTTCGAGACCTCAGCGACATCCGCTATCCTGCATCACAAGGCCGGGTACGACACCTCGCTGGCGCTCCCTCTAGAGATGGCGTCGTATATCTAGACCAGCTGCTTGACGTGATCGCCGGTAAGCGGCCTATAGCCCGGCCGATTCCGCTGCGGCTGCTGCAACCCCGGGTCCCCGTCTTGCCAGCAGCAAGACAGGGGGTGGCGCAATGAAGAGACTCATCCTTACTGCGACGCTCCTGGGGCTCGCTGGCACCGCGTCCGCCTTTGATTGGACCGGAGCCAAATGGGGGATTGGGCAGGGACAGTCAGTCCCCTACGAGGTGAACAACGTCCTCTCGTCAGACATGCCCGACAATGACTGTCTAGAGGGCGTACAGCTCGGATACGACGCCTGGACGAACCTCTCCTGCTCATACATGGCTTGGAATATGACCGGTCGCACGGACAACAACGCATGGGGCGCTGGAGACGGCGCCAACGTCGTCACCTGGAGAGCATCCAACTGGGGAGACTCATCGGCGGCGCTCGCGATAACAGCGAACATCTGGGGCGGCCTCAACAGCCTGCTGCAGGACGCCGATGTCAAGTTCAACGGGGTACATCACAGCTGGACCCACTTTCGTGACGGCGAAGGTGGGGGCGGGGGCACGGACGTCGCCAGCGTCTCGGCTCATGAGGTCGGTCACGCGCTGGGCTTAGGTCATAGCGCCGTCGCCGGCTCCACCATGTGGCCATCCACAGGGCCAGGGGACACGAGCGGGCGGTCACTCGGCGAAGACGACATCGCTGGCGCTTGCGACATTTACCCCAGCGGCGGTGAAGTACCGGTGCCCGATATGGACCCAGTCCCCGTGATGGGGACGGCGGAGTTCGGGGACCCATGTAGCGATGAACGCTGCGTAGAAGATCTCTTCTGCATCAATGACGGCCGGGATCTCTATTGCTCCAGAACCTGTACACCGGGCGATGACTCCTGCGGAGATGGCTACTATTGCGCGTATCTCTCCGGAGGAGGCGGCGCCTGTGTTCGCGGGGAGGATCCACAGCGAAACCTAGCGAGCTTTGGCGAGGCCTGCGGCGAGGGGGTCAACTGTGAGCAGAGCCTCGTGTGTGTAAACGATTCCGAGAGCGTCTACTGTACTGGCCCCTGCGCCAACGGGACGTGTCCGAGCGGTTACTTCTGCGCGACTCTTCAGAACGGAGACAGCATCTGCGCCCGTGGCGAACAAGAGATGATGGGAGCCCTACCTGGTGAAGGGGAAGCCTGTACCCAACGAGGGCTCTGCGCCGAGGGCCTCTTCTGCCTGAACGACCCCACCAACGTCGATGAAGAGACCGGCCGCGCCGTACCATACTGTACTCGAGAGTGCGGTAGCGGATGCCCAGGTGGATACCGCTGTATCCAGATCCAGCCCGCAGGATCGGCGTGCCAGCTCATCCCAACCCCCGGAAATCGACAAATGGGGGACGAATGTTGGGTCAACCCCGAAGAGCCCTGGGATCCGCCCCTCTGCGGCGGTGGCCTCGTATGTGTGGATTATGTCATTCAGAACCAAAGGGTCGTAGAGAAGGGGTATTGCACCCGTAATTGCGACAAACTGGAGTGCTGCCCATCTGGATGGGGCTGTGTGGAACTCACGCCTGTCTTCGGTCAGTGCCAGAGTGATGTTGGGGATTCACCTCGCTTCGAGTGCGAGGGCGAGGTACCCACACTAGATGGCGGCACAGGGACGCCCCCTGGGCAGAGTCAAGACGGCGCCGATGAGGGCGGATGCGCTGGCTGCAGCGGCTCGCCAGGGTCGGGTAGCCCATCGCTCCTCTTCCTATCCCTGCTCGCATGGGCATCAATCCGTCGACGAAGGAGCAAGCAGTGAGTGACGAACAGGAATTCCGGGACCCAAGCCTCGCCATCAACCGAGTGTACACCAGGACTGGCGACGCCGGGACCACCCGCCTCGTGGGTGGACAAAAGGTATCGAAGGCCGCCCTCAGACTGGAGTGCTACGGCACCGTGGACGAGCTCAACTCTGCCCTTGGCGCGGCGCGAGTGTCGTGCCTTGACTTAGATCTCAGCTTGGTTAGCGACCTGATCTTGAAGACTCAGCACGCGCTCTTCAATCTTGGCTCTATTCTGGCGACCTTACCGCAAGACGTTGGCCCCCAGATGCCCCGCGTAAAGCAGGCGGACATCGACCTACTTGAGAGGGACATCGATCGACACTCTGATGAGCTCCCGCCGCTACGGAGCTTCGTTTTACCGGGCGGAAACCGGGCGAACGCCGACCTCCACGTAGCACGAACCATATGTAGGCGCGCGGAGCGACTGTGCGTACAGTTGCATGACGAGGAGCCGGTGGATCCGCTCGCTCTGATCTATCTCAACAGATTGAGTGATGCGCTCTTCGTTTGGAGTCGAGCGGCTGCGACGGTCAATGGAGGAGACGAGGTGCTCTGGTCACCAAACTCAGCCCACTAGCGTGGCTAGCGTGCAGATGCCCAGCCCTCGACGAATGGATAACGCTCGGTAAACCCGAACTTCTTGTAACACGCGATAGCGGCGAGATTGTCGCGCTCAACATTGAGCGTTACGTGACCAACGCGGTCGAAGAGTTCATCCAGAAGGCGCCGTACACACTTTGAAGCGAGACCCTGACCTCGTCGGTCAGCGTGCGTGACGATGTTTCCGATTGCCGCTACGTCATGCCGCTCACTCAAAACGTGGAGCCCGGCGACACTCACCAGCTCGTCGTCGTCGCGCATGCCAAAGTAGAGGCCACTCCCAAGCATAGTTGGCTCAAAGAAGTTGTCAGGATAATGGGTATAAAGGCTCATAATCGCTGCTGTGTCTCGATGGTTGAGCGCCTCGACTCCCGATGGGTCGGAGGAGGTCAGATAGTCGCCACGACTACAGCCCATCCGGATCATATCCTTCTCATCCATCAGCTCAAAGTGGCACTCAATCGCCTTACGGTGCGCAGGTCTAATTTGGCAATAGAAGCGTCGCGGCAAAGCGGGCCGAGTCGCCTGTACAAGCGCCTCAACATCCGTCGCGTCCCCCTTAGTCAACACAGCAGGCGCGCTCAAACCACTATAGAGGAGAAGGACCGCCCGGAGGCCGTCATCTTTCAGCCCGTACCACATGCAGTGCTCTGCATAAGGGGCATCCAAATCGCCCAACATATACGCAGAGTTAATGGGGTCTTCCGAGAGCACAGCCTCAAGCTCAGGATCTGTCGCCTCGAGCACCTGAACCATCGTAGCTCGCGCGATGCTCTCTGGAGACGGTGACGGCGGAGGGAGCATGCAGCTCTCATTCTCTGAGTCATCGGACTGAGATGGATACAGTAACGCCCTAGGGCCAGTCGAGCGTGACTCTTCCACGGTCTCGACCGACTCCATGGGTTCGTTTGGCTCGGTCTTCTCAACCACGCGCACGGATCTTGAGTATGCCCCGGTCTTACCTCCGGTCTTCTCGACCAACTCCACGCTGCCGAGGCTCATCCCCCTATCGAAGGACTTCATCATATCGTAGAGCGTCAGACCGGCCACAGACACCGCGGTCAGCGCCTCCATCTCAACGCCAGTCTGGTCCTTCGCTCTCACCTCCGCGGTGATATTCACCGTCCGCCCGATAGGCTCAGGGACCAGCTCAACCCGAACCGAGGTCAACGCGACCTGATGGCACAGAGGGATCAACTCAGAGGTCTTCTTGGCGGCCATAATTCCTGCGACGCGGGCTGCAGCCAGGACGTCCCCCTTCGGGGTGTCGCCGCTCACGAGGGCTTCATATGCGGCTTCCGAGAGCGTGACCACGCCACGCGCGAGGGCACGCCGGTCGGTGGTGTCTTTGTCGCCCACATCAACCATGCGCGCGTGCCCACTCTCATCAATATGGTGTGGTCCAGCCATAGGCACCACCATACCATGCTGGACGCTCGAGACCAGACCGCATAATTCATCGAGTTTAGATTACCGCTTGCGCGTCTCCATGGCCCTAGGTTGAATAGCGGTCATGACAAAGCAGGAAGACCTCACTTGAAGAGACTTTGGTACCACCTCGTCATCCTCTGGCACCGAATCAGCGGGGACTCCGCGGTTCAGGCCGAGTGGAAGGCCAAGCGAGCGCTCGAGAAGCCCGATGAGATCGTGACAGAGATCCGTACGGATCTTGAAAGGGCGCAGGACACCCGGTTCTTCTGCGTCTGCAATCAAATGCTGGTCGCGGGCGACAGAGTGTGCCCGTCGTGCGGCCGTCGCCAATACGTCCCGTACTGGCTAAGAAGTGTCCTTCGAGTCGGGCGGTCGCTCATCCCTGGAGAGCTGCCGGGTACCGCCCTGGTGGCCGCCCTCATCGGCCTGTCATTCCTGATGCAGCTGAAGGTCGGGTCTGGCGGGATCATGAACCCGAACGACACCGCGGAGCTCTTCGATCTCGGCGCCTCCTTTCCTTTTCTGACCGTGGGCCCCCAGCCATGGCGGGCTTTCACCTACACCTGCCTCCATGGCGGACTCATGCACGTGGCTTTCAACGTCATCGTCCTGATACAAATCGGCCCACTCGTGGAGCGAACCTTCGGATCGGCGCGGTTTCTCGCGGCCTGGGTCGTCACGGGAGCGTTGGCGGCGATCATCCCTGTCTTTGTGACTGGGGGGAGCTTAGTCATCGGCGCATCGGGCGCCGTCTTTGGGCTTATGGGCATGGCTCTCATCTACGGGCACCAAGTCGGCACTCAGCAAGGACGCGAGATCCGCGATGTGATGATTAGGTGGACCATCTACACCACCATCTTTGGCTTCATGATGGGCGGGGTCGCTCACAGCGCCCACTTCGCGGGCCTAGGGGCGGGCATCCTATTTGGTTTTGTCGCTCCGCCGCCATTGAACCACCCGGGACGTAAAAGGGCCTCTCCATGGCTCGCCTTGGGTGCGCTGGCGGCGATGGTTTGGGCGCTGGGAAGCTTTGGTTCCTGGGTCGCCGAGGGGGCCATGCCTCCTGACAGGCTCTCGGAGCGTGACTCCCAGCGCCTGTATTTCACCTTGGAGAGAGCGCGAGGCGCCGAGGCGTATGTCGGAGAGAGAGGGCGCTCGCTCATAGAGAGGGCGCGCACGCTTAGACGAGAAGGGCTGCCACCGGATCAAGTGGCAGCCATCGAGAGGGAGACGGTCCAGCTTGGTAGAGCCATGGTGGCGGGCCAGAGACTGATCCTCTATAGGGCAGTCAACAGCGCGCTGTTTCCCAATGGACGTCCACGGACCACCGACCGCCTCCCGCAGTGAAGAGCCTCAACGATAGATGAGCATCGTCTCACGGCGCTCCTGGACTGCCTCTATGGTCCCTCCCGAGAGACGGGAGTCCACGACACCGCTTCGGCTGCGCTCGACGGTGATCGACACAGGGCAAGAGCCACCGTCCCAAGAGCGGTGAAGATCGAGGCTTCCAGCGGACACTACGTACACACCGTCATCCTGAAAAGAGTCGATGTACGCCGTGTGCTCGAAGAGGCATGGCCCATCCAGAGTGACCTTCATCGGATCGTCGGACAGCTGGTCCCACTCAACATAGATCATATCTGACCCAGACGCTGATGGCTCCTGGGTGACGAAGAGCTCAAAGGGTTGAGGTAAGGTCACAAAGCTGTCGAAGGCCGACGCATAATAGGCGCGCTCGATGGACACCTGCATCGATTGGCTGTGCTGTAGTAGAGGCATGGTCAACGCATAGCTGAAGCCGACATCGCTCATGGCACGCCGGTCTCCGCCCGCATCCACAAAGATGGACTCGCCCGGGCTTAGGTCTACATAGGCGAAGGCCTCATCTCGAAGCTTTAGAGAGGCAGAAACAGAGGCCACATTGTCACCGTTTACGACGACCTTAATGTCTGCCTCCATATTCTCCGTGGGGATGTTCTTTGAAGCGACCTGGTGGCAACCCGTCGCTCCCAATGAAACTAAACTCACCAGAACTGCTGTAATGGCTCGCATAATGGACTCCTCGGCAAAGTGTTCTATGAACAGGACCGACGGAGACCCTCTTGGGTAATTCAGAAAAAAATGCTCAAGGAGCCCGCATGTGCCACGCTCGCGGCGTCACAAACGCTCTGATCCCCTCATGGGATAGGGTGGAGCCCAGGCCTGAGTGCCCGCGGCCAGTCCAAGGCAGAACCGGGCTGACTCGGTCGCAGCAGTTCCAATAGGACGACCCCGTCGGTAGCTGAGCCAAGACGGCTGCAGCGCGGGCCCTGTCTGCCGAATAGACACCGGCTGTCAGGCCATAGGGTGTGTCCGCCATCAGCTTCGCCGCCTCCTGATCGTCCGACACCTCCTGGATACCAATCACAGGCCCAAAGGTCTCCTCACGCATCACCTTCATGTCATGAGTGACGTTGCTGAGAATCGTCGGCTCAAAATACCAGCCCTCGCGGTCGGCGCGCCGGCCGCCGGCGAGCACAGTCGCCCCCTTGGACACCGCGTCATCAACCTGAGCCTGCAGCACCGCAAGCTGCTCCTCCCGAGTGAGAGGTCCTAGATAGGTGTCTGTCTTGGCCGGGTCTCCCATGGAGAACCCGTTGATGGCCTCAACGAACGCGGTCCGGAACGCCATGAAGACCGAGCGGTGCACGTAGATGCGTTCCACAGCACAGCAGCTTTGACCGTTATTATAAAAGGCGCCATCGGCCAACGCGCTCGCGACGGCCGCTGGGTCGACATCATCGGCGACGTAGACAGGGTCTTTCCCGCCCAGCTCAAGTTGTGTTGGGATCAGATGATGGGCAGCTGAGGTCGCGACCTTGACCCCAGTGCTATACGACCCGGTAAAGAACACCCCGTCCACCCCAGCGTCGATCAAGGCCGCCCCCACATCACCGCGGCCAACCGCGGTAGTGAAGATCGCCTCTGGGACCCCCGCCTCGTGAAGCAAGCCCGCGATAGCCAAGCCAGTGAGAGTCGCATGCTCCGACGGCTTATAGACCACGGCGTTGCCCGCGAGCAGGGCAGGGGCAAAGACGTTACTCCCTACAAAATAAGGGTAATTCCAAGCCGAGATGTTCGCGACGACCCCAAGGGGTTCATAAGTCACAGTCTCCTCAAGGGCCCCAGTCCCAGGCACCCCAGACCCCATAGGCTCTCGGCGCATTAACTTGGGCGCGATAACCGTCTCGACGTTCTCTAAGAAGAAGTCCAGACGTCCTGGCGTGGCGCGAATCTCGCCGCGCGCCTGCGAGATTGGCTTGCCTGTTTCAGTGGTGAGCACCAAGGCGAGCTGGTCGGCCCGCTCTACGAGCATGTCTCGGAAGCGGCGAATGATGGCGACGCGCTCTCCCAACGACCTCTCTCGCCAAGCGGGCAGCGCCTCACGCGCCGCCGCGACCTTCCCGTCCACTGACGCCGGTGTGTCACAAGGTAGGTCGCGAACGACGGTCCCCGTGGCTGGATTTACGACCCTGAGCATACTCATCGTTCAAAAGCCCTCTTAAAGATCTGTTCGAAGTCTTCCTTGGTTACCGGGACTGGGTTGTTCGGATGGCACGCGTCTGCGACCGCGACCTCGACCAAGTCCGGTATCCGATCCCTGTCCAACCCCATCGCGCCCAGGCCAGACGGAAGGCCCACAAGCTCTCGGAGATCGACAAACCAATCGATGAAGCCCTCTGGAGTCTGGCGGCCTACGACCTGCGCCATCTCAAGGAACTTCTCTGGGACAGCGTCGCAATTGAAGTGC
>CALELH010000227.1 GCA_937902595.1 uncultured Myxococcales bacterium | reverse complement strand
GGGGGGTTAACCGGACACGAAGACTGGAGGCCGCCACAGGCGCCTACTCCTAGTCCCGCAAGTGCATTACACGATCGTGGGGTGAGACGATTTCAGTAAGGCGTATGCCGAACTTCTCGTTCACAACCACGGCTTCACCGCGGGCAATCACTTTGTCGTTAATCACGACATCAAGTGACTCCCCTGCCAGCTTAGCGAGCTCTACCACAGAGCCCGATTTAAGCTGTAAAAGCTCGCGAATCAACATGCGGTTCGTGCCCAAAACAACCGATAGCTCAAGCTCGACGTCGTAAAGAAAGTCAATTTCTCTCGATCTATCGGTCATCGTGAACCCTCCACACCGCATATGTAAAGCAGGACGCGTGCCAACTTATTCATCTGCACCATCATCTAACGCAATTAACTCTTCTTCGACCTCATCCTCCTCCTCCTGGTCTCTAGTAGGAAAAGGATTCAGATGTTTGACGACCTTCGCCGCGAGATACCCAGACCTCTCAAGGGGCATCACCTCGAACTTTCTCGACGATTCCACAAAAAAGTCAAGGGGTTCCGTCTTATTTTGGCTCAACGTGATCACGTCGCCCAACTTCAATTCGAGCAATCTTCCTATCGTGATCGAGTCCTTACCGAGCACAACTGACGACTTCGCTTCGATGTCATAGAGCGACTCTTCAAGCATATTTCGCCAGGTGCGGTCCTCTCCATCACCGTCTCCACCGATGCCTCGAGACAGGTGCTGACGTATCGGCTCAATGGTTCCGTAGGGGATCACGAGCTGTACGGAACCACGCAAACCGTCAAGTTCTATCTCATAACTCGTCAAAACTACGACATCACTGGGCGCCACCACGGCCAGGAACTGCGGATTGACCTCAGTCCTGATGTATTCCCCTTTAATCGGGTGTACCGGAGCCCAAGCCCTCTGCAGGTCTTCCAGAAGAAGCTCGATGACCTTTCGAATGATCATGAGCTCTATGGCTGTAAAGTCCCGATTGTCCAAACGCTCCTGAGCGTTCGTAGCCCCACCGAACCAATTGTTCAGAAAAGCGAAGATGAGCTTACTCTCCACCGCCAAGACGCAATGTCCACGCAGCGGGTGCATCTTCAATAGGTTCAGGCAGCTCGGAATCGGCAGATAGTTAAGAAACTCGCCGTACTTCATCAAGCTCGTAGACTCTACGTTTACCTGCACGATCTTCCGCAGGCTGTTCGAGAGCGTAATTCGAAACTGTCTCGCGAACCGGTCATTGATAATATCTAAAGTAGGCATCCGACCGCGGATGATGCGGTCCTGACTCAGCAGATCATACTTAACCGCGACCGTCGCCACATCCGTGACACGATCTCTGGCTTCATCCTCGGCATCAAAATCTAGATCACCCTCATTGACCGCAGCCAATAGCGCGTCGATTTCATTCTGTGAGAGGATCTGCTCTGCCATCTGATGGTCCCTACTGAACTATCCACTCTGCCGGCCAAACGTTGACGATACGCCCCTTCGCTAATACAGCGTTTGCGCGGCGAATCATCGACTTCCGGAGAGTCTCTATTGCTTCAGGCCCCTGCACATCAGCAACTCGCTGACCCGACAGGAGTAAGTTTAACTGATACCGGATTGCGCTGAGACGGCCTTCTACCTCCGCCCTCGTCTCCTCCGAATCGAGCTCAAGTTCGACCTTAGTCTTCAAATAGCGATCGCCTGTCGGCTCCTTCAGGTTGACGACCAATTCGCCTATCTCAACCTTTGGTCCAGGCGCTCCATGGTTTTCGGGTACCCCCTGAGGTGCCCCAGCCACCAGCGAGCCCTCGCCCATCTGCTCTGGGCTCATCATGGGCTGAGCTGGGCCACCGCCACCGCCACCCGTCATAATGTAGGCAGCCAAACCAAGAAGCCCAAGGGTGTTAACCAAGCCGATCAACAGAACGACTTTGCCTCCACCACCGGATTCTGCTTCTTCGGCGGCAACCTCTGCCTCTTGTTGTTCTTCGTTCTCTTCGGCCATGTTCTTTCCGCCGTTCAGTCCCTATGCGTAGGACAATGCCCTACCATGTGGGATGTTAGACTATCTGCTGTCCGCGCGCACGTCGTAAACGCAGCATGTACGTTTTGTGACCCGCGCCCGAAACGAGAAAAGGTTGAACGCCCGGTAGTGGCCACCACCGGGCGCTCGGAAGAGCACCAATAGGAATTAAGGGTCTTGTTGGCGCCTTCAGGGGTGGGAATGGGTCGTTCCCACCTCTTTGTGTACGGACCACTACTGATGAGGGTGGGTAGCCCTCGAGACAGTCCGCACGGTTGAACTAGCGACATGGGTGTACCGCTAGATTCATGGAGATTATTACCAAGGCCGAGCACAGGACATGGGTTGAACCCCGAGCTAGGCTTGATGAAATTTTGGTCACACCTCCTATCCATATTTTCGGTGTGCAGGTCTTCCCTCCCTGGAATTAAATCGGCTGGGTGACGCTTAACAGCCCGTGCCTGGTCCGGTAGCTCTCCGTCCCTGGCAAGTAATGCCGAACCGCTGGACCATCCGTGGACCAACCACCGGCTATTAAGCGCACACCCAACCTCGAACCATTCCTTGGTCAAAGCGTCTAAGCGGTGCCCTACACCGCGGCGACTGCCGACCCTGTGTTCCGAAAATCTGGTCTTAAGCGAATTCATCGCTATCTATACCCATCACCCCCGGTTAACGGAGGATCTGGAAAATCTCCTGTAACAAGCCATCCGCGGTCTGAATCGTCCGCGAGTTCGCCTGAAATGCACGTTGATAAGTAATCAAATCGATGAACTGACCACTCAATTCAGTCGTCGATAACTCCAGCGTCGACGCGACGATCGCGCCACGACCACCAGAACGAGCGGTTCCCACTATGGCCTCACCACTCGCCGAGGTCGCAACAAAGTTGTTACCACCGACCATCGCGAGTCCCGTCACGTCAGCAAACTTGGACATAATGACCTGGCCAAGCACCTGCTGGCGCCCGTTTGTAAACGCACCGATTATCTGACCGCGGTCATCGATGGCGAGGCCGTCGAGTTCACCGGTCCCATAGCCGTCCTGGCTCTGATAGTGGGCAACGCTCTTGGTCGTCTCGTTCCATTGGCTGCTGCCCGCTCTCCCGGTACCGCCATCAGCGATGGCGTCACCAAAATCGAAGCTGATATCAGCGGGCTCGGCACCGGCCCACGCCATGTTGACAGGGTTCGCGATGTTCTCCTGCTCCAGCTCGCCATTGGCGTTGAACACGAGGGTCCCTAAGGGAACAAGGACAGGCTGCTCTGCGACACCACCGGCCACATCGCCACCATCAACGACACCGTTCATCTCCCACTCGTTGTCACCGGTTCGAGTTCCAAACACAGTCAGCTCGTGAGGATTACCAAGGCCGTCATAGGTCACGACCGTCGTCCTAAAGGTGGACGTGGCATCGACGTCATTTACATCGAAAGGTCCAACCAGTGGGTCATCAGGTCTCATATTCGCGAAGATCGTGATGTCGGATGTCGGATTCGGCTGAAGCAGCTTACCCGGCGAAATCTCGATATCTTCGACGATGGAGTCCAGTTCGCCGGCTTCAGATGCATTGTGCCCCTGAACACGGTAGCCAGCCTGATTTACCAAGAAGCCCTTATTGTCGAAACGGAACGCTCCATTACGAGTGTAAAGGTCCTGTGACTTACCCACGGCGGTTCCGTTCAACACGAAGAAGCCGTTCCCCGAAATACCAAGGTCTGTTGGGACTCCGGTACTCTGGAAACTGCCTTGGCCGAACATCTTCTCAATACGCTGCAAAGTCACACCACGGCCCAGCTGGTTTGCACCCGCAGCGCCGACGATGAACTCACTGAGTAAGTCCTCAAAGTGTGCACGTGCTGTCTTAAAACCCGTCGTATTCGAGTTCGCGATGTTGTCACCAACAACGCTCACACCAATACCCGAGGTGTTTAGGCCTCCTTGGCCAATAAACAGCGATCCCAAAAGTCCTGGCATTGCAAGACCTCCTGTACAACTCCCCACCTCACGGTGGAGTTCGGTTGACGACACGGGTACCCCGTGTCGCTGAAGTGGCTCCTTCCCTGAAGCCTCCTCAAGACGCCTTGACCGCTAGTCGATGAGCAGAGCGCTATCGATGTCGGTAAAGACGCTGTCCTTTACTTCTTCACGGGCCGTCGCCGCGGTGATGGTCCTGTCTGAGACCCTCACCGCAAAAGCGGCCTTCTCGCTGATGAGCAATCCTTCTTGCCCACCCGCATCACCGAGCTGATCGATCCCCTTACCGATTCGGTCGAGATCCATCGGACTCAGCTCAATTCCAGAGACCTCTAGCGCTGCCTTCGCATGAGCCGACACGACAACCGTGCCTGCAGGCAACCTGGCCTCTAGTATCTCGTCGAACGTCGGCCCTGCCCGTACCTCCTGGTTTGGCCTGGCCTCCGTCCCTCCTATCGGGTCAATGATGCTCCGCGGGGTTACCCCTCGCAGAAAGACATCGCTTGACCCCACTAATGCACCTCGGTGATGTCACTCATGCGCAAGCGACGCCCATCTACGAGGAGCTCTGGATAACCACTATCAAAACGAATACCGTCCACATGACCACGCACATACGTGTCCACAGGCATGGCTTCGCCCTCTGCATCAACAGCATCAACGGTGACGGAATAACGACCTTGTTCACGTTGCTGGCCCTCGTCGTCCGTTCCATCCCATTGGAACTCACCTGGCCCTGAACGTCCGTCCAAGGTGGCTTGCCGCACTAACTCCCCGTTCTCGTCATAGATCGAGATCGTCACGCTCTCCGCGTCGTCCTGGAGGTTGTACCGCACCGGCGATATTCCCTGCTCATCCCACATCAGCCCACTGCCCTTGGCGACCACATCGCGTCCTACGAATCGAATCGCCTCCTGAGTGTTGTTACTGATCTGACCGATCGATAACTGACCAACGCCCTTGTTCAGATTCATCATCTGCTCAAGCATCGAGAAGTTGGTTAACTGCTGAACAAACTTCTCCGACTCCTGTGGCTGCATCGGATCCTGGTTACTCAATTGAGCAACCAGCAACTTGAGGAAGCCCTCCTTCTCAACGGAGGCGCGTTCCTCAGCGGTAGTGGCGCCGGAATTTCTAGCCGTGCCCATCGCTGAAGTTATATCCATAACTGCACTCCGTTTCCTTAGGCTCGAACGCTTATCTGCCCGCGATGCCGGCGACCACTCTGAGTAGTCTTCGACGCCTCGTCCGCTTCACGCTCAAGACCTTCACCTTGCTCCCGATCTGAGTCGTCTCGCTGACTACCCTCTCCCGGAAGCTCACTTCTTACTTCGACATGTTCTACATGCATCCCCTGTGCCAACAATTCCTTGCGGAGCTGTTCAAGGCCATTTGAGAGCAATTCTCCTACGGCAGCGTGCTCAGCGCTAACCACCAAGCGGACTGCATCACCTTTCATTTCCATGTTGATACGGACAGTCCCCAACTCCTGAGGGTTCAAACGAATCTCTGCTCGCTGGACTCTGCCGTTTTTTAGACGCAAACCGTCTGATATTTGACGAAGGATCGACATTTCATCGACACCATCAGGGAGCTGTGACTGAGCGGGCGCCTGGGCCTGCTTCGTCGCCGCTGCCGCAGCAGTCTTTATCTGCTGATTAACGGCTCCCGGACCAGTCGCTACGCCGCGAACTCCGCCACCGTCGCCGGTCGCCTTCGTCCCCGCAGCTGAGAGTTGAACCGAATCGCCCAGACGTACACCTGTCGCTCTGGCCAACTTCTCTGTCGGACTGTCCTGCTTGAGTAAGCGGGACCATTCCGCATCGAGCATGTCGCCTTCGTTGAAGTGATCGACGCTGTTCTGGTCCACATCTCCGTTCTGCGACTTGGACGTATCCGAAGCCAACTGCTGCACGGCAGCCTCAGAGAAACGTGAATCCACAGGTTTAGCATCACCCAGCTCGGTCTTAAGCAGGTTCGCCTCTGAGTTCTGCACGACCTCCTCCTGAGAGAACGTCTGCGGAGCACTCTTAGCGGCGCCGCCAAGTCTAGACGCGGTCAGGTCACGACTCTTGCCGAGACTACTCTCCGCTCCATCTTCACTGCCCTGCTGAGATTGGACACTCTGCGTGACCGCCGGATCGATCTGAAATCGTCCGTCGGACAGGTCTTCGATGGTCGCCTCTTCAAGAGTATGCACCTCATCCTGAGTTGCGATCTTCTCCTCCAAGACAACCTTCTCTTCTGACGCCCCGATGGTCTCTGCATCGGTTAGGCGGCGTAGGCTCACCTCGTCACTCACCTCGACATCTTTGGTTTGTTCGGATGCTCCGGAGGCGTTTTGGGCACCTGCCAGAGAGTCATCATCCTTAGACTGTTCCGAGCCATCTCTCGATTCCTGCGCTAGGCTATCGTCCTTGGACGATGAATCAGCCG
>CALELH010000226.1 GCA_937902595.1 uncultured Myxococcales bacterium | reverse complement strand
GGAGATCGCTGCGGGTGGCTTTGAGCCGTGCTGGACCGGCCGCTTTGGTGGCCAGGCCGCGATTGCTGACATCCTAGAGGCCTGTGGAGAGCCAGAGTGGATCATGGGTTGCCGACCCGTGGGGCAGGCCGCGCTGAATGTCGCGGCGACCGGTCGGCGAGATGAAATCCTCACCGACGTAGGCCCTGGTCAAGCCGCTACCCATGAGCACAACGGCGTCTCCTGGTACTACAATGGGAGCAGATCGTGGGGGTTCGCAGCTGAGGGTACGGGGGTCAGTCGAAATAGTTGCGATACGCGAGCCGTGGAGCCTGATTCGCGAATGTGTTGGCACACAAGCAATAACCGGGTGACGTCTGGGTATCGGTGTGGGCGTACGACTCTCAACGGGAACAACAACTGGGAGCGAATCATTTACCATCGGCCAGAGGGTGGTCGCTCGGTCTGCTCTGCAGGGCCGGGTGAGCCGGCGGAGAACGAGGTATGCAACACCATCGACGATGATTGCGACGGGGAGACCGATGAAGGTGTAGAGGGGGCTGGTGAATGGTGCGAACTGGAAGGGCTCGCAGCCTGCCATCGCGGCCAGACCTCCTGTAACGAGGAAGGGGTCTTGATGTGCATGGACGTAGAGGTCGAGCCAGAGGACGAGAGTTGCAACAATTACGATGATGACTGTGACGGGGCCGTAGATGAGGCCTTCCCGGAGCTGGGTGAGGCCTGCGCTGTTGGAGAGGGGGTGTGCAGACGCGAAGGTGTCATGGTCTGCGGTGGCGGACCCGACCACCCCGTCGGTTTGGCCTTTGAGGGGATCCGTCAAAACGTCCCGCTGGCCGAGCTTGAAGCCTCTGGCTTTGAGCTGTGCTGGAGTGGTGTCTATAATGGCCGAGAGCCGATGGCGAACATTCTGGCGGGGTGTGACCAAGGTGAGCTGCTCCTAGGCTGTAGGCCAAACAACTCCGACGCCTTGACTCTGGCAGCGACCGGAGAGCGCGCCGAGGTGCTCACTGACTTAGGCCGCGAAGCGCTCGCGGTCCATAACCACAACGGCGTCGATTGGTATTTTAGCGACAATTACTCGATGGGCTTTCTTGCGGAGGGGACCGGGGTGCGTCGCAATAGCTGTGATACCGGCAACGTTCAGGCGGGCCTTCGGATGTGCTGGCACAGCAGCGGCGGGTCTATCACGAGCGGCTATCGGTGCGGGAACACCATCCTCAACGGCAATGGCCAGTGGACCAGGGCCATATATCATCGTGCGCCGGGGGCGCTGTCGGTGTGCTCGGCTGCGCCCGGTGAACCTTTAGGCGATGAAGCCTGTAACGGCCAGGATGACGACTGCGATGGTGTAGTGGATGAAGATCTCGACTGCCTGCCGGCTGGAGGCGCTGACGCGGGTGTGTTGCCTGACGCCGCCGTTCCGGACGGCGCGACAGATGCTGGTGTCGACGCTGGGGCCGATAGCGCGCTCGACGCTGAGGCCGACCTGGCGATGGACGCCCCCTAAGGCGCATTAAGACCCACGGCCGTGAGCCTCCAGCGACCCGCCTCGTGAACCGAAGCGGGCCCTTATGTCCTCCTGGTGGTCTTGGGTCGAAGTCCAGTGGTCTATTTGTATGCATAACTACTTATAGATGTGGTGCGCTCTTGGTGACGGACGCCGCTTCAGTGAATGAGGTCAGCGGGTACCTGATGACCCGGGCTTGGAATAATTCCTCGTGTCGCCATGGCCGCTCGGGACCTGACCCCAAGAGCTGCGCTATAGTGTCTCTGTAGAGGAGCCTTCGGCCGACAGGGGGATACCATTCGATACCTATGGATTACCTTCTCAATAGCCCTTATTGGTCAGTCCGCCTATGGGGAGGCCCTTCGCGAGGTGTGCTTGCCGGGGACAGACAATGGAGAGGGCCTCACCTTACGCGTGGACACAATGGGGGGCGTACACCTCTCTCGCATCGCGTTGGCGAGCGGAAACCTAAGCTACACAACGATTGGCCCCGATGATCGGGTCGAGAGCGAGATGGTGGCACGCCGAATTAGCATCTTTCCGGCTGACCCAGTTCGCACCACGGACCTGCGCCTTCGAGGTGGGGAACCCTTCGTGTGTTACCGAAACGCGCGATCCGGCCGGTTGCAAGTGAGCTCAAGGGTCAACGGCGAGTGGACTCATGAAGACGCAGTGGTGGCCCCCGACTTACTTGATGCCTGTGCCCTCTTTTGGTCTGACGGAGAGCTACGTCTGCTCTTCTCAAGCTCGAGAGGGGTACAGGAGGCGAGACGGCAGATTGACGGCTCATGGAGGGTTCATGATGTCGACCTGACGGAGGGGGCGGGAAGCGGCCTAGGGCTTACCCACTTTCAAGATGGGCGCGTGGTGGCGGCGTATCGCTCCGGCGCCGAAGGACATCTGCGGATCGCCACACGGTCGCGGAATGGCGAATGGGCAACTGAGGTGGTGGAGTTCGCGATCCCGTCGGGTGAAAGCATTAGAGTGGTGAGCGCCCCGGGTGGCCATGTTTGGATCGCTCATGGTGTGACCGGGGCGCAAGGTAGCGACGCTGGGCTTGTCCTGACCTATGGTATCCCAGGGCAGTTTGAGTCTGTTTATCTGAGGAATGAGTATATCGGAGGGTCCATAGGTGCGGCCCGGCTCGCAGGTCAACAGTTGGGGGTTTTTGCTCGGGAGATGAGAAGAAGTGCGGTCTTCGGGGACTTTGATGGACTGCGCTATTACGCAAGTTTGCCAGCGTTTATCGACTATCGGTATTTAGCGCAGCATGATTCCGATGAGATCCGGCACGCATATCGGAATATCGACCTTTCTTCAGATCCCTTTGGGTTACCAGTGGGCGCGATGGTGATCGATCGTTCCCCGTCGCAAGGCGATCGAGGGGGCGCTCCGGTGTGCGTCTTGCTACCCGTAGATCGCGACCGTGACCGCCTGCCTGATCGCGTTGAAGCTTGGCTCGGTAGTGACCCGGACAACGAGGACACGGATGGCGACGG
>CALELH010000225.1 GCA_937902595.1 uncultured Myxococcales bacterium | reverse complement strand
GATAGAGTCCATCGGAGAGCAGGTCAATCTACCGCCCTACTATCTAGCCGATTACCTCTCACCCGCTAATAATCAAGTCATTGAGTTTGATCCTGAGCAGGAGACCAGCATCGCGCTGAGCACCGGGCCTATCGGTGATCCCAACCCCAATGACCGAATCTACTGGCGATGGTTTCTCGACTATCGCCCAGCGACGTCGAACTTCCCTATCGAGTTCAGCGAGGCAAACGGGGCAACACCTGAGCAGCTGATCGATGGAATCAACAAGGAGCTGAGGCCATGCGCGACCGGGACTTCTCAGCTGCTCTCTGATGATCCGATTCATCGGGTTGAGGTCATCGTCGCCGACCGGAACTTTGAGACCTCCTCACCAGACGACCCCAGCCCACGCCAGAGCCTCCCCGACGACGCGCAGCACTTCTCAATCGTCTGGTTCGTTCGTTTTGATAGGACGCGCTGCCGATGAGACGTTCGCTCGGAACACTCTGGCTCCTGGCGTGTTGCCTGATGGGCTGTCACGTCTCCGGCACCGAGACCGAGAGCGTAGCGCTCGATGGGTGCCGGTCATCGGCTGATTGCCCCAAAGATTTGACCTGTGTCGCCCGCACCTGCACGGCTGACACGGCCCCAATATGGCCGATTCGTTTGGAGTTGATCCCCAAACGAAGCTCACCGTCCGCGCGAGCCGAGATTCGTGATGTTCGGTTCGAGTCGAGCCCCCTCCTCAAGCTACGCGACATCTCCTTGCCGGGATATTCGGAGTTCTCAGGCATCGCTCAACTCGGTAACGGGCAGAACTTAGCGGTGGACGCCACCGCGAGGGCACAATCGTCGAGCGAGAGGCCTGCGACCTATAGAAGTGAGAGCATCGAAGATGTCACGGGAGCTCGTTTCATCATGTCTCTCCCTGTTACGACCCCCACCATCACAGGCTCTCTGCAAGCGGTGGTCTATCAGCTGACCGTTCAGCCAAAAGAGAGGGATAGGTTCCCTCCATGGAGAGTCGATCCATTTCAGCCCCCCGACGAAGGCGGTCGTGTCTTCTTCGAGTTGCCGTCGCCGGAGGCGATGATAAGCCTCTCTGGCCAAGTGCTGTTTAGTGACCAATCTCCGACGCCTGTCCCAGGGCTCACGGTGTTCGCGACAGACGAAGCTGGCCAGACCGTCAGCTCCACAAACCGGACGGACGCGAATGGTCGCTTTACAATCTTCTTTTGGCCTGAATCTGAAGGCCAAGTCGTCACCGTTAAGGTTCGTCGTACGACCGAATCAGGGCCACTGCCTGATCTTCGAAAGAACCTGATGCTGGCGCCCCTAGGTGAACCGAACGAGGACATCTCACTCACCATAGGTGCGGTTCCTCCTATCGAGCGCTTCAGTGGTGCGGTGCTAGGCACCGAGCCGATCGGAGGCGCGACGCTCAAGTTCCTGTCTAAGGTTGGGGATGGGCTGTACCGGGTAGATGTGATCGCGACGGACCCAGACGGCCAATTCGAGGTCGCTCTTTATCCAGGGAGCAGCTACGAGGTCGACGTGATTCCACCACTCTCGTCTCGTTATCGCGTCAGCCGAGTGCCGCTCGAGGTCGTCTCGGGACAGGCTATTGAGTTGAGACCACAGCGCCGGGTGCTTGTGACCGGCTCCATAGTAGACATCGACGGCGAGGGCATCAACGGAGCTAGAATCTACGCAGAGCTTAAGACCCCTTTCTTTGCTGATCCAAACCTCAATCGTCCCAACGAAGCGGTCGTCCCCAGAGGCCAATATGTTCAAACGGGTCAGAACGGTGCCTTCGTCCTCCAGCTCGACCCAGGACAACATGAGCTCACAGTGACGCCCCCCTTGTCTTCGGGGCTCGCCGCGAATGTCACCCAACTGAACGTACCTGCGCTGGACACGACGATCACCGGCCTCGAGATCGAACTCCCGCCTGCCGCGGCGCTCAAATTTAGGATCATCGATGCCACAGACTCAAACATTGAGGGGGTTCGTGTTCGGGCTTTCCGTACGGATACCACCCCTGCGCGTTGGCTGGGCCAAGCCTGGAGTAATGGCCTCGGAGAGGTCCTGCTCAGAGTCCCAATGACCGAGTGACCTTGGCGCTCTATCGATCCATGACCTTGCCCCCGATACACTGCGACTGTTCCTACGGAGCGACGTTCAATGCATAATGAGGGCATGCGCGCTCTAACCGTCTTGTCATCCATCCTCATCTTGAGTGGCTGTGGCGCCACGCCAAAGCTCCACTCAGGCACGTCAAAGTCCAGCACTAAAGATGTGCGTCCACTCCCAAAGCCGGGTGATTTCTTCACTCAGGGATTGGCGTCCTTCGCCTCGGAGGTCGGGCTGCCGACCACCTCGACCGAGCGACGCCTCGTGAGTACTCTCCGGCGGACCCTTAGCCCTCCACCCGCCCTCGACTGTCTCGCACGAGAGTATGCGGCACGATTTGGCGCCGACGCGCGTGACCCATCGCCGTCCGTTGTCCTCGCCCTTGCTCAGCACTGTGGATACTGGAACAGACCACGGACCCAATATTCAGTGACCGGCACGACCATCGAGGAGATCGAGGCGCATCTACGCAATCTGCCGGATCAGATCACCCAGGGGACATTTGGACTTGGCTCCGTTGCTCATCCCGATGGCCGGATTACGGTCACTCTCTTAATCCCAAGCCAAGACATCCGTCTCAAACAAGTCAACCGAAGCGGAGATGCGACGATTCAGGGCCACCTGCAGTCAGGAGATGGGAAGATCGAATTTTGGGTTCAAGACGCGGCGGGCGCCCCCGCTAGAAAGCTCGACGCGACGGCTGATGCGACGGGTAAGTTCTCTGTGCACCTACAAGGCAATGTCGGCGCATACAGAGTGGAGATCAGCCGAGTCCGTGGCGGTTTTCGACAAACCGTCGCTTTACTTCACCGAGGCGCTGCGCGTCCAAAGACGTACACGGCGCCCAGGGACTCAAATTTCACGAAGGACGACTATGGCCTCGCCAAGTCCTTTAACGCTCAACGAGCCGTGAGCGGCCAAGCGCCCCTTGTGCTCGAACACCACCTCGCGGGCCCACTCAATGACTGGATGACACGTATATCTAAGAACGCAGGCTCGGACACGCCTCCGGGCATGTTGGACCTACGAGGCTGGAGATATGCGCGTCTGGACTACGGCTTCACTTATGGACGCACTCCTGAAGAGGCCGTCGAGATACTCGCAGATACGCCAACAGGGCATTTTCTACTGAACACCAACCGGCATGAACGTCTGGCTGTGGGTCTCTTACCCTTTAAGCGTGGCCCCGGCTTTGACGCTGTCATCGTCGCGCTGTCTCGTTTTGAAGTGAAAGCTCCAGAGGACGCGCGCGCCGCGCTGCTCGAGTCAATGAACGCCGCGCGCGCTAAAGCCGAACTCCCTGCCCTCCAGATCGATCCGCGATTAACCGACGCCACACAGCGAGCAGCAGAGGCCGTGATGTCAGGTCGGCTAGCCTGGGAGAACGCCCTTGGGTCCCTGGGAAAGACGATCGCTCAGGAGAAGTTAGCGGCCGGCGCCTTTGGCTCCGGTGGCTCCACCGTCGTCGAGCTCGCCGAGTCCAGCTTTGTCACAGAGCCGTCGGTCATGACCAGAGAGGTCAACTGGACTGGGATTGGCGTGGTCGGTGGCCCTCTGCCGGGCGGCGGGTCACCCCGCTACATCATTATCTTCGTGACCGCCGAAAAAATACCGAAGGAGCGGTAAGGGCAGATGCTTGATGTGGGCACCAGAGCACCAGAGTTTGACACCGTTGATGACCAAGGTGAGGCAGTCTCCCTGAGAGACCTCCTCGCACCGGGCCCCATCGTACTCTATTTTTATCCCAGCGATTTCACTCCGGTGTGTACCAGACAAGCCTGCGCTTTTCGTGATCGCTCCGAAGAGTTGACGAGGGCAGGCGTTAGGGTCTTCGGTGTCAGCTCGGATGGGGAACGACAGCACGCGAAATTTCGAGAGAAATACTCGCTCCCCTTTCGCCTTCTGTGCGACCCGAAGAAGAGGATGGCCCGCGCCTATGACGTCAGCACATCCTTTGGAGTCCTTCCCGGGCGCGTGAGTTATCTCATTGGCTCCGATGGCCACATTCAAGCAAACGCCTCTACGTCGATCCGACTGGGCCCCCACCTAGACTTCATCGATCAAGTCCTCAATCGCTATCCATCATCCACGGGCCGCTAGACCAGCGCTTCGACAAAAAAAAGGCGTCCTTTCCAGGGCTAACCCACAAACATCGGCGACCGACCACTGAGGTAAGACCACTTGACAAATGGCCCTCCGATCCATTAGTGTCCGCCCACTTCTAAAGGTTACGGGCATACGCCCAGATTGGTTTCAACGAATGGACACTGGTGAATTGGGCGACATAGAGCCTGACAGTACCAAGTCTGCACATTTCGTAGCCGCTCTCTGACCAGTCCTATCGGATCCGGTCGAGAACGGCCGGGTCAGGACCAAGATTAATTCCTGCCCAAGACGTGTTGTGCGTGGCCGATGCTAAGCATCGTTCAGTAGGGATAAGATAATGAACAATTTTGAATTCTGCGGGACGACCCCGCGAGTAGCTAAGAGAAGAGCACTCAATTACTGGTACGTAAATCGTGGCCACCTAGGCATGAGTATGTCCCAGTTCTTTAGCCACTGCCGTATCCGAGAGGCTCGTGGCCAGACGAAGATCACCTTTTATCCTGCATCCGCTTAAGGATACAGAGTGGCCTGCCACGGCATAGCCCAAGCAGGTCAACGGCGTCTCGATTAAATGAGGCGAGATCACTGACTCAGGCTGAGCCCACTCGCCGCTTGCCGAAGCTTCTCTTACTTGGTAGATACCGACCCTTGTTTTTGTAGTCCGTTTAGATGTGCGAGGAGGCGCTTTGAGACGTGTTTACTTGATTGCATCGCTGCTCTGTCTGCCAAGCCTAGCCGCTGGGTACAGCCTACCCAAAGGTGACACTGCCCAAATCTTGCCTCCTCAGCATCTCGAGGCAAGCGCCGGATTCGCAGCTGGAGACAGTCACTGGGCGATCGGGGCTACGGGCCGGTTGGGCATCGCTAAGAAGATAGATGCGACCCTCAGGCTGGGTCTATTGATTCAGGATGGTGAGGCCGGCTTCGAGTCAGCGTTGGGTGGCCGATTTCAGCTCTTCGACGCCGCCTCGACTGCAGATATCGTCGACATCGCGCTTGGTATCGATCTCTCTTTCGCGTTCGCTGGTCCAGCCTTCACTACGGGTATCGACCCGAAGCTCCTCTTCTCGCGTCACTTCTCTATTACCGAGAAGCGCGAATTTTTCGTAGGCGTAGGGGCAGGCGCAGCGGTGACATCATTGGACGCGAATGGCCTGGGCGATGAAAATCGTTTCGGAGCCTTAGTCAGCGTCGTCGCTGGCCTCGATATCTACGACAATCTGCGTTTCACGGGTGAGTTCACCTGGAGAGACGATCTAAAGCGGATCGGCGGCGCTGTCGGCTATCGCTTCTAGACCGGAGGAACAATTGAAGCTAGGACGAAATGATCTGTGCCATTGCGGCAGCGGGCGCAAATACAAGAAATGCTGTATGAACTTGGATGTCTCTCAGCAACGAGAGGTACGACAGATCGCCGGTGGTGCCGGTCTCCTAGAGTTCTATTCGAAGCGAGTTGACGAACAGCTGGCTTCGAAAGCTCTGGAGCATCCAGGTGCTCAGTCAGCTCAAAGGTCTTGGTTCGATGGCTCCGCGAGCGCACCTCTAGAAGACACAGCCTTCGTTCAGCACATATTGTACGACCTGAATTTAGGTGCTCAAGGTGCTTTCGTCCGAGAGAACTTACTGAGCGGAGGCTCTCTGGATGGTGCAGACGCCGAGGCGCTTGGGACCGCTCTGGCGAACACACACCTCTCGCTCCTTGAGGTCGTCGAGTCCAAGCGTGGGCGTGGTGTCCAGCTCCTCGACCGTCTCACACAGCAGAGTCACTTCATTGACTCCGCAGATCTCGCCGAAGCGCTAGAGCCCATGGAGGTCGTCCTCGGTCGTGTAGGATCGTGGGACGAGAAGAACATCCTCCTTCCGAGCTGGGAGAAGGTTTGGTTCAGGGGCCGTAAAGCGGTCATTCAAGACCTGTTGACGTCCATGGAAGCCGACGGCCTCACCGAAGATGATGAGGCGGACGTCAGAGAGGTCTGGCTTCGAAGAGAGACTCCTAGAGTCGTGCGCCGAACAAGAGAGGCGACCCCCCAGTGAGCGAGCAGGACAAGACACTCAAGCCAGCCAGCACAGTCTCGAGTGAGACAGGGCTTAAGACCGCGAAGCCGACGGAGTTTACGGACTGGCAGACGTCACTAGACTCTGCCCGTGGCGGCGCCACGCTGCTCGACAGGATCCTGTCCCCCCACGACTCGGCGACATTGGTCCCGAAGCTGTCAGTAGACGATCTTTTTGGATATATCCGACGCATTGGTCTTCAAGACGCCGAAGGTGTCCTCGCCCTCGCTTCAGGTACCCAAGTTCAGGGGATGCTCGATACGGACGGCTGGAGTCGTGACGAACTACAACTCGAGAGACTAGACCCTTGGCTCAATGCGCTCATGAGAGCAGGCCCCGAGGTGCTTGGCGAGCGTATCCTCGACCTGGACGACTCTATGGTCACGCAGCTTCTGCTCTCCTCCGTTAAGGTCTATGTCATCGACGAGCCGGAAGATTTCAACGCGCCCGACGTAGAACATGTTCTTACGCCGGATGGGCGCCTATGCATTTGCTTCCCTGAAAGCGCACCTCGGGATTTACCGATCAAGATCTTCCTAGATTGGCTCGTACAAATGAAGCCGATCTATTGCATGAACCTTCTCGTCTTCTCAGCCGCCGCTCTAGAGTCTAACCTTGTGGAGGACGCCTACCGTTGGCGCAGCGCACGCATGGCTGACCGAGGGTATGTCGACTACTATGACGCCCTAAAGATTTACGTACCGGCGACGAAGCAGCAGATCGCGAACCTCACCGCCGAGCAGGTCTCACTTGGACCGGTCGTTCGCCATTGGCTCGCCCCACTGTCCAGCGGATCCCAGAGGTTGGAAGCGGCGCTCTCAGTCGTAGACTCCGACGCTCTAGATCACGTCCAATCCTCCCTCGCTTATGCGATGAATATGGCGTTGTCTGCGGACCGGGTTGAGCTCTGGGATGAAGAGCACCAAGAAGAGAGCCTACAGAGGGTTCGTTCTGGGCTTGTCCTTGGCCTGGACGCCATCAACGGACCTGACGCGAGCCCGGAAATGGACGCTCAAACCCTCGGCAGCGTTCCTGTGAGTTTGATTTTCAGGGTGGGCTACGGTCGCGTCCTAGACGCGGCTGGTGCCGCACGAAGCAGCTCGATAGTCCGTAACCTAAGGGGCGAGAGTGGGCGTGTTGGTGGGGTGGACATCCCGCATCTCAGACCATGGGCCGAGTGGCTGACGGCACGGCATCCCGCGATGCCCGGAGGAGATACGCCGAGCACCTCAGGCCAGCTCAATGAGATGACCTCAAACGCGGTCCGGCTCGCAGACCTCGCGCGAGTGTCCGGGGCGGATCGGGATATCGATGTGGGGATCGCTCAGCTCGTTCTCACGCGATTCGTCGGTGCCATGTTGGGCCTTCAGAGCGACGGGCCACTTCCCCTAGACCAACTCGTAAACGCTCACGCCGTTCTGATCGAAGATGGTCAGGTACCCGACAGCACTCGCGACGCGGCGTACTTGTGGTGGTTAGAGCAAGGCGGGCGTCAGCGAGAGACGGTCGATCTCCTCCTGGGAGAGGTGACTGAGCAGCTGGGAGGCATTAGTCAAGGAGCCCTTGAGGCTCGACACATACCGCTGCTCTGGATTATCGAGCACTCGTGAGGCCCTCTTTGGACCGGCGCTCACTGGTCAACCAATCTATTGAGCGGACGACCCAGTGGACCTAGACCCAGTCCTGAGCTACGGCCTACTTGGACTAACCTTTGGCGTGGCTGGCGGCCTCTCGCCAGGTCCCATCACCGCGCTCGTCGTGAGCCAGACCCTCCGATTTGGGCGGAACGAGGGGTATAAAGTCTCCCTCGCTCCAGTCATCACCGACGGGCCGTTTCTTGCGATAGCGATGTTCCTGGCAGACCTCGTCCAAGACCTAAAGCCGATCACCGGCACCATCTCCATGCTCGGTAGCCTCGTCCTCCTATGGCTCGCTTTCGACACCTTCAAAGCTGGAAAGATTGAGGCGGAAACTGAAGAGGGTGAGCCCGGTAGCATCACCAAGGCTGTGATGACCAATCTCGCCAACCCTCACCCTTACGTCTTTTGGTTTACGATCGGCGCGCCCACAGGGCTCGCTGCGATGAAGGCCTCAGTGGCGGCATTTTCGACCTTTGTCTTCGCTTTCGCCGTGTCCATCGTGGGGGCCAAGGTCGTCATCGCGTATAGCATCGATCGATATCGCTCGACCTTCGAGGGGCCCGCCTACCGGTGGACGATGCGAGCACTCGCCTTAGCCCTGTTAGCGCTCGCGATTCAATTCGCTACAGATGGACTCGAGCAGCTCGTCGGTTGACGTTGAATTGGTCCATCTCTGACGGCCCTCGTCCTAGAACTCCCCTCCCACTTAATCGCCTTCCTTGACCACCAATCCGGCCGACTTGGTCTCCTGCCGCGTTCTTCCTTGCCTCATCACATCTGGGCTTTGCTTTGGGTCGAAGAGTGAACGAACCTATGGTCTCGCGAATGCTCGTGCAGCGAGGTCAGCCACCACGATGGCACCAGG
>CALELH010000224.1 GCA_937902595.1 uncultured Myxococcales bacterium | reverse complement strand
CGGTAATTAACGCCGTGGCTCTGAATTTGTGCCCCTGGGACTGGGCGATTAAAGCGGTCAACCACACGACCCCGAATACAGGCCACGCTGAGCACGCGGTCGATGTTCCAGAAAGAGAAGTGACCCACTTGGGCGACATAAACTCCTCGATCAGCGTCGAGGGTAGCGACGCCTTGGTCTTCCCACTCGTTGGTGTGTTCATTCAGATGCCACAAGGTCATCTCAGCCGGATATACCTCGCCTTCGAGGGGGGACGCTGGGACGGGGATCTCAATCGTCGCGATTTGTCCTTCGGCGAGCTGGAGTTCTTCGCCGTCTTGAGTGATCTCAACGGAGAGCATGCCGAAGGACTCCAGCAGGCCTTGGCCTCCGTCTGGGCGTATGGCGAGCATGCTCCCAGGGAGGTTGCCAAGCTCACCTTGGTCCGATGGGTCGATAGGCGTAATCGAGATGACAGCGTCCCCTTGAACAGGGTCTCCATTCGAGTCTACGACACCGGCGGCAGGGAGCACGACCGCGGCTCCTCGTGCGCTCTCTATTCGGCCTCCGGTAGCCACATTGAATGGCTGAGCAGGGACGGCTGGGAGCATGACGACGTGTACCATTGTGGGCGCGCCGTCGAGCACTCTCGTCGTACGGAGGCTCGAGATGTACCCCGTGGCCCGAAACCTAAGACGTACGTTGTCAGCGGCGGCCAACTCCATCTCATAGCTGCCCGCCTCATCCGTCACCGTCTCAAGGTCTGCACCCGATACAGAGACTCCGGCCAGTAGGTCTCCTGCGAGGTTGGTGATCGTGCCTCTCACCACCGTAGATTCATCCAAGGGCGGAGGCTCCGAGGGCTCACCCATGTGGGCTACGCTTCCGTCGGCGCATCTAATCGTCGCCGTGCCATCGTCATGTTGGGTCACAGAGCAGCCAACCCGCACTTCGGGACCTTCGCCGCATTGAACGCTCACTGTGCCATCCGCGTTATTTGTGACTCGGCATCCTACGACCGCGCTCGACCCGTCCGGACAGCGAATGGTCGCGGTGCCATTCGCATTTTGGTCAACGGAGCACGCCTCAGCTGAATCACCGGGAGGGCCTTGTTCGCCAGGCGCTCCGGGTTCACCGGGGGCTCCAGGAGCGCCCTCTTGGCCTGGCGCTCCTTGCGGTCCCTGTTCACCTCGTTGACCCGCTGCTCCTGTGGGGCCGGGGGCTCCATCGGCGCCAGGCTCTCCCGGTTGCCCGTCCTGGCCAGGAGCTCCATCCTGACCGGGGGCGCCGTCTACACCCGAGGTTCCCTGGAGACCTCTTTCGCCTCGCTGGCCTTCCATTCCATCAGTACCTTGCGGGCCCTGTGGACCTTCGTCGCCGGCAGCGCCCGGCTCGCCTTGTCCGTGCCTAACGAGGACAGGTTCGCTGCCGGGGCAGATGATCTCGGCCCCGCCCTCGACTTGGTTGACGACGCAGGGGGGCGCCGCCTCTTGTGGGGGGGCGTCGCATCCAAAGATACCGATGGTGAGATAGACCAAAGCTGTCCCGATTGCGTATTGTCGCATGATTACCCCCGATGTGTCCGGTCTGTACGAAGTCGGCTCATACCGCAAGCTGACTACCCCCTAGATTTGTAGACGCGGCGCCGTATTGGCGTCTCACACGTTATTCAATTGCCAGCGGCAAAGGCAACAGTAGCGAAGCAAAACTTGAGGGTGTTTTAGAGATGTCGAGCCGGGGGAAGCACGCTCCTAGCGGTTTGCAGTTGTCAACCCACGCGGCTAGAGTAAGTCCCCAGTGAGGGGCCTTACAGAGGCGGAGGGAGAGGGAGATGAAGGGGATTCTTACGACGGTCGTGATCGTTGCTGCGCTCAATGGCTTGAGCGCGTTCTTCGATTGGGGTTGGATGTTCTACTAAGATGGTTCTGCACGAGCGGACGCTGAACGTCGGGCTCGGCCTGTCCTGTCTCTTTTGGGCAGTTGCCGGGATCATGGCCGATGGCTGGTTGGTGGTCCGATGCTCCATCGGCGCCCTACACATTGTGGTTGGATTGCTGTTCTTAGTGCGCGCGCCTCAGGTCCAAATCGGGTCGATGGACCAGCTGCTCAGGGCGGTTCCGTCGCTCATATTGAGTGGGGTCGCGTTCAAGTTGCGTCCGGCCGAGTGGCCCTTCCTATGGTCTGTTATCTTCGCCGCAGGGAGCGTCGGCGCGATCGTCTCTCTTATGACTCTTGGTCGCAGCTTCGCTTTGTTTCCGTCTCTTCGGGCCATCGTCACTCGAGGTCCCTATCGCTTGGTCCGTCACCCTGTGTATCTGTTCGAACTGGTGATGGTGACGGCTTGCTGCCTAGCGTCCCCTAGTTGGGGACGCTGCTTGGTTCTTGGGCTAGCGAGCGTCTCTCTCATCTGGAGAGTCCGAGCGGAGGAGGCCCTCTTGGCGACGAGTCAGGAGTATCGGTCCTATCTAGCTTCGACTCGCTGGCGCCTCCTTCCTGGCGTATGGTGACTGCTCGCATCCGAATTGGCGAGAAGGTACAGCCCTGCCGGAGATTGTTATCACTCTGAATCGGTTAAACACATCAAGGCTCGTGAGCCTCGTACAGTAGGCGTAATGTAGTTAGTATGTCTGCGGTCGCCACTTGGGTGGCCAGGAAGGTAGTTGCTGTTCATGCGTGTACACCCGTTGGCTTTGCTTGTTTTTTGTTTCGCTGTTTCCGCGTGCTCACCCGAGGATGAAGGCGCCAACGTGCTCTTGGTGTTTACGGACGCGGAAGGGAACCCAGGTGCAGATGACGCGGGGACAGTGGGCTCGGACTCGACTGCCGATGGAGCGATGGGTCCAACGGATCCCGATATGATGGTTGAGCCATCTGAGCCAATCTTGGTTCCCGAGTTTGGTCGTTCGACGGAGCGTCGCGTCCTTGTGCAGGCCCGTCGGACTGATGGGCTGTCGCATCCACGGGACCTCGAGTTCGATCCTGATAACCCAGGGGATCTGTGGATCGTTGACCGCGATTGGGATGGCAACCTCGTCTTGTTTGGTGCAGGGACTGGTGAACAAAGGATTCAGCGACTTCGCGATATGGCGGGCAGCCACTTTATGGAGGAGGTCTCAGGCGTAGCTTTCAGCGACCGCGGTAGCTTCGCGACCTGCCAGGAGAGTCGAAACGCCTATGATGGTAGGGGGTTCCCGGACGACTTTATGGGACCGGCGCTGTGGTCAACTGACTTGATGATCCATTGTCGCGTTAACCAGTTAGAGGGGGGGCCACTGAATGGCAGTCACCTCGACATGTTACACCAGAGCCCGCTGTGTATGGGGATCGCGCACCAGGAAGGGCACGCGTTCTTCGTCACGGATGGGGCAAATGGGCACGTCGTCCGGTACGATTTTCGCGAACCGCACGTGCCGGGTGGCGATGACCACTCGGACGGAGAGGTGACCCGTTACCCT